>CALDEW010000281.1 GCA_937942355.1 uncultured Pirellulaceae bacterium
CTTATCGCGTCCTTTGGGAAACAACCGACACCACCGCTGAGCCACTTCTTCGTCAGACCATGATTTAACAACATCTGGACGCGCTCGAAGGACGATATGCAGATGGTTAGAAAGCACCGTGTAAGTCAAGCAATCGATGCCGAAGACCGAGGCTAGGAACTCAAACCTGTCGCGGATCCATTGTCGGCGGTGTTCGTAGTTATTGCCGCTGTTTTTATCGATTCCGCATAGAAACGCCTGCCGAACGCAACGCTGAACCGCGTGTACGACCTGAATTTCATCCGGGTTGAGATACTCGCCACGTGCTTGTCTAGCCATCAATCTACTCCTAAGAACCAAGGGCAACTTAAGAGGATTCTAGCGGTTGGGCGAAAACGCCGCAAAAAAACTGTGGGTGTCCCCATCTTTGCCGGCTGAAGAAGCACAGAAACCAAACATCGTCTTTGTCCTTTGCGATGACCTAGGATACGGAGACATCCAATGCCTCAATCCCGAAAGAGGAAAAATCATCACGCCAGCGGTCGATCGACTCGCGCGCGAGGGGATGATCTTCTCAGACGCACATTCTGGATCCTCAGTCTGTTCGCCAAGCCGTTATGGTTTGCTGACCGGACGGTACAGCTGGAGGACTCGGTTGCACAGAGGCGTCGTGCAAACGTACGCGCCCTGCCCGATACACCGCGACCGCCCCACCGTGGCCGGTTTCCTAAAACAGCAGGGGTACCATACCGCGATCATCGGTAAATGGCATTTGGATTTCCAGTATCTGAATCCGGAAACGGGTAAGGCTCTGAAGGTGAAAACAAAAAGAAACTCCCGCCCGTTGGCAGTAGAATTCCTGACGGACCGTTGCAACGGGGATTCGACTATTTTCATGGCTTCCATCACGCAAAGACCATTTCTTGCCTGCTTTGAGCGGACAGAAAATTTTCTCGACGCGAAAGGGCGTCATTCACCATTCCCTTAGTGGCCATTTTTCTTACCGGCAGGAAAATTGGAAACTGTTGCTGGCCCGAGGTACTGGGGGATGGACAGCCCCCGGGGAAAAGGCAACTAAAATGGCCAACGCACCGGTCGCACGACTTTACGATATTCAATCTGACCCAGCTGAAACAACTAACCTCTACAAACAACATCCCGAAGCCGCAGGACGTTTACTGGCTCAGCTTAAATCAGACGTTAATCGCGGTCGCAGTACCGAAGGCGCGGAATCAAAAAACGACGTCTCTAGGGTCGTCTTATGGAAGAGCGAAAAAAATCAAAACGTTGATTGTCGATTTCCCTGCAAGCAACGATTTCCAACAGCGTGCGGCACTGTTAGATTGAGCTAGGCGTAATTGGAAGAAACTTACTTACGACTATCGACGACTAAATATTTTGGCTGAACTGGCTGTTCTGGATCACGTTGCGCTGAGCCGCTGTGATGTCATTGCCTTCACTGGGTTGGCTGCCGGTGTACAGCAGATTGTCGATGACATTATTATGATCCAAACCGAAATTGTGTCCCAGCTCGTGAGCCACCACGCTCGCGACGACTTCCCGACCGCTGGAGAAGGTGGGCAGATTGTCACCGACGTGGATGGTGGTTCCGTTGGCATCAACGAAGGCGAGCCCGTTGGCGACGTTGTTTGATTGGTTTGAGAATCCCGCTGCGATTTCCACAAAGTAAGCGTCGATGATCAGCGGATCGCTATTGCCAATGCCTGCATTGTCTCCGTTGTTGACGACCGTGTTAAGATCACTGGTAGGCCGTGTTGTGCTACTACCAACGTTGGCGAACGTGTTGTTCCAGGTCCTTACGGCTTCCCATTCAATGTCAACGTTTGCCTGCAAGAAGATTTCATCAATCAAACGCTTGATCGTCGCTTCCTGTTCAGCATTGCCAAGAAACTCAGCCGTGTTTGAACCATTGCTGTTGGAAACGATAATCGGCTGAATGGTGATTCGTTTATTCACGTCCGCCGCTGCCGCTCGTGTTTGATCGGCGAAACTAATTGAATCCGCACCGATGATGCTATCCAATCCTTCGTTTCCGGTCGTGTCACGGACGTAAAGCAAATCTCCTGCTTCGGTTACAAGGAAATTGGAGTAATTTCCTAAAAAGGCCGCTGTGTCACCGCCGCCACTGCCCAACGTAATCGTATCATCGCCCGCACCGCCACGCACAAAATCAGACGATGATCCAACAATTTCATCGGCACCATCGTCGCCTAAAACAACATCATTGCCGACACCGCCATCGAGCGTATCGTCTCCGTCGTCTCCGGCAACGCGATCATTGCCGCTGTCGCCGTAAAGATTGTCGTTACCTTCATTGCCTCGGATTTGGTCACTCTGGTCACCACCATGAATGGTGTCGTCTCCTAATCCACCCAAAAGAAAATCTTCTCCAGCGTCTCCATGAAGTGTATCCGCGTCAGCTCCGCCGAAAATTACATCACGGCCATCGTTCCCGTGGATTACATCGTTACCGCCTTCTCCGTCGAAGCGGTCGTCGCCTGTGCCACCATGGAGAGTGTCGTTCTCGGTGCCACCGCGAATTCTATCGTTGCCCGCATCTCCAAAGACTTCGTCGACACCGGCTTGGCCGAACAACAAATCGTTACCGTCATTTCCATTGATCGTGTCGTTGCCCGAGTTCCCGAAAACGGTGTCGTTACCAGATCCTGCGGTGACGGTATCATCGCCGTTGCCTGCTACGACAAAGTCATTTCCAAGACCACTAGAGATCGTGTCGTTGCCATCAAAGGCAAATATTCGATCTTCCGCAGATCCTCCTGTAATGATGTCGTTTCCAGACCAGCCATTGAAGAAATTATCGCCGCCGGAACTCGAAAGAATATCGTTGCCATCATTTCCAAAGATCCGGTCGGTTCCATTACCGGTTGTGATTCGATCGTTTCCATCATTGCCCGAAGCGATAGTGTCAAGATTCGTCTGATTGGTGAAAACATCATCGCCAGCTCGTCCTACAAATCGAAGTGAAGAAACATTGGCGAAATCAAACGTAAAACTTCCTTGATACTGGACGCTGACTTCAAGGTTATCTCCTACTTGCTGCACCAAGACGGTGTTGGATTGTGCATCGCCGCCAATGACAACTTCACTGCCAACCAGATTCGCAGTCACCGCCAATAAGCGTCGATCTTCTAATCCGTGATAGTTTACAGATTTGGCTTGACGAGAAGTTCTAGTTGGGCGACGTTTCATTTTGAACAGCCGTAGTTCAGACGTGTGAGTTAAATTAGGCATTGATAGGCGTATCCAAAAATGGATTGTTCACGCCGATCCCGTTCGTTTTAATGATTTGCCAACTCGTCGACGGTATCTTTGCCGCTCGACGTTGGCAGTGAAGATTACCTCAACAACGCTATATGAGCGTGAGTTCTTAATTCTGAATCTGTAATTTTTTCAAAACGCGCCCGTTTTGAATCCCAATAGCAACAGCTAGGAAAGCTATGATGCAAATCAGAAACACCGGTGCTTTTGAAGCAACAGTTACCACCAGCATTTTTTACGAACCCAAAGCCGACTGTGATTGAAAAAAAGATTCCCCAACCGGACATTTTGCTCGAGGATGGAGCCGTGTTCGTCATGAATAAACCCGGTGGATTGCTGACCCAAGGCCCTCCGGGAATCGACAGCCTTGAACTACGCACCAAGCACTTTCTCAAAGTCCGCGACGAAAAGCCTGGTAAAGTTTACCTAGGCGTGCCACACCGTTTGGACCGACCTGTTTCCGGTGTGATCACAGTCGTTAAAAACGTCCGCGCCGCCCAGCGCATCTCAGCTCAGATTCGTGAGCACCTTGTTACCAAAACCTATTGGGCTGTCGTCGCAGGAACTCCGACCGAATCATCAGGGAGATGGTGTGACTTCATGCGCAAGATTCCTGACGAGGCTCGATCTGAAATTGTGGACGATGGTCATCCTGACGGCAAAGAGGCGCTTTTGGATTTTAAAGTCATCGCTTCTGATGAAAACCGATCACTGCTGGAAATTCAACTGGTGACCGGCCGGACCCATCAAATCCGGCTCCAATGCAGCCACCGCGGTCTCCCGATCCTTGGCGACGCCATGTACGGATCCGAAGACGATTTTGGACCTCAAACGACCGATCTACGCAAACGTTGGATCGCCCTCCACGCGCGCCGGTTGGCTTTCGAACACCCCATCAACGGCCACCAACCGGTCGACCAAACAGCGCCCCTGCCTGAATGTTGGCAACCATTGGAAGAACTGACCAACCAAGCCATTTAAGAATTTGGATTGCGGACCTCTTTACCGGTTTGGAATTTTTTCTCTAGGACACTAAATCGATTGACCGTTCAGATGACGTTCATCTTGGACAAAAAAATGCGTCAAACGGATTGAGCACGCCCAACCCAAATCCAAATATTCCAAAGCGGTAGAGGGCGACCGCACTCCAAATTGCTACAAACTTTTGGAGTGCGGTGGCACGACACCGCTTTGGAATATTTAGAGCATTGCAGGCTTTAGAGCATTGCAGGCAACGGTTATTTCCACCTTCAATCACCATTGTCGCCAAAACACTAATAACGGGC
>CALDEW010000282.1 GCA_937942355.1 uncultured Pirellulaceae bacterium
ATCGTTGCAACGACTTCCTCCTTCCAGTTGGCCATCCTGCACCGCAGCCAGCGCAGGTTTCGTCCTTCTAACGAAAAATCTGGGCAGAGCGGGCCGGCATTGGGAGTTACACGCAAACCAAGCATCGCTCTGGCAGGAAGGAGCTTAATGTTCTGGATGAACTCAATCGCAGAAGGAATTTCAGACATCAATAATGGAGTTGTTGCGTCGCGTTCGCACCTAACGAAGAACCGTATGATCGTGGTTCTAAAATCGGGAGCGAAGAACATCAACCAGTCGCCGTGGCATAAATTTTTTGCCAAACTATCAGAACCTCCAAGCGTTTTGATTTGAGCCCAAGTGAATGCTTCAGCACGCCGAAATCCTGAGGGGACAAGCCAGAGTGCCCGCGCCATGGATTTGGATAATTTGATGTTCGGCCAAGCCGTTCTCAAGCTACCGCCAGCGCCGATGTGGATCAGCGCCAACAAGTCGATCGTAGAGTGACTTTTCAGCAGCCATTGCGGCACATCATAGCGCGTAAATAAATGACGCAGTAGATCACAATACTGAAGGTGTGTGGATTCGTTTTGGTTGGGTGTCCAGTCGAAAATCTGCCGTACAGTGTGCATCCGCAGATTGAATACGGCCACCACGCGTTTCAAAACACATTCCAAACTATCGCAGCCGTCCATAAAACGACAACTATCATGGCGTAATAGCTTGGACCGATCTTGAATCACCGATACAAAGTTGAAATAGTCAGTTTGGTCTTGGGACGACGTTGGTATAAGACGTCTGATGGCTTGATTGATTTCTAATCGCCGACCTTTGTTGCGCTGACACATAATCTTATTCTCCAAAGGCGCAGCTCCGCCCTGAAGATTGATCAGGCTTGATCAATGGGAGCAGTGCGCGATGAACCGTCGACCATCTGCCGAACGAAAGACGTGAGCTGGCGGATCGAAGGTTTAAATTAAAAGAAAGACGCTCGTTGGGCCGCTTGTTAAGCGGGCAAGAGTGTCATTAGAGAAATTCGGTTCGCATGGGATCAGATGCCTTATTTCAGTCGTCGCCGATGGAGTAGCCAGCGTGGCAATATTGACCATCTCATTACCGAAAGGTTCACATCATTTCTGCGGCTTCACCTAGGATAGATTAACCCGCACAACCATACCTTTCGGTTCATGGCTGAGATAGGTTTGGGAGCATGGGGGATATCAACAATAAATTCGCTCCATTGAAATTCGGCTGACATAGGTTTGGACATGGAAACTACGATTGAAAATCAACCTGCCTTGAATCCCTACGCCGCGCCGGTGTTGAGTACACCGGTCGAAGCGGAGGAAGTTTCCGCCAATAGAGCATCTCTACAAACGCTTCGGGAAGTTAACTTCTTCTATACTGTTGCCGAAATGTCCTACATTGCGATTTGTATAAGTTCATTCTGTTATCACTTTCTCGTCCTTTCCAATCTAGCTCAGATTGGATGGATTACTTATTGCGTTTCATCATTTGTTTTTTGGTGTTCGACTTTGGTGGGACTTTTTAAATCGCGCGGAATCACGCCAGGAACGATTTTGACTGTATTGTTATTGCCAGTTCCCATTTTGGGCACGGTTGTTTTCCTGTCCGCGAGACAGGAGATGCGTTGCTTCATGGTGTTTAATGGATTCCTGCAAGAATTTGTTGGCTTCCGAGAAGATGCAGAAGAACGGAATGCGATGGCCCAAGATCCGGACTACATTCCCAGCTTATATTTTAAGCGTAATGGTACGCGGCGAGGACGCGGTTTTAAGATGAACGCGTGCGTGATCATGGCCCTGGTCGCGTTCGGCGTCATGTTTTTGATTTTCGCTTAAAACTGGCATAAACCAGCGCGAAGTCTGCCACTATCCCGCAACGCCTTTGCGCTAAACGTCGGCGGCGATACATTGGGGGAATGCCCGAGCAAAAAATTAGCCCCGTTACGGTTTCGGTTTTGACCGACGCCATTCGCTATTCACTGAACGAAGTTTTCAAAACAGTTTGGGTCGAAGGCGAGGTGTCCGGTTTGACGACGCCGCAGTCGGGCCACCTCTACTTCAATCTCAAAGACGAATCGGCTCAGCTTAATTGCATCATCTGGAGAACAGCCGCCGGGCGGTTGCCGTTCAAAATAAAGAACGGGCAGAAACTAATCTGTGGCGGTAGCATCGACGTCTATCCGCAGCGCGGCAGTTATCAGCTGATCATTCAACAGGTGCAACCGGTCGGCATCGGAGCGTTGGAGCTGGCGTTTCGGCAACTTAAAGAAAAACTCCAATCAGAAGGCCTGTTTGACCCATCACGAAAGCAACCCATTCCGCGCTATCCCAAACGTGTGGCCGTTGTTACCAGTCCTACTAGCGCTGCGGTGCGGGACTTTCTGCAGGTGTTGACACGCCGTTGGGCGGCGACCGATGTGTTGGTGGTTCCGGTGCGTGTTCAAGGCGATGGATCGGCGGACGAGATTGTGACGGCGATCCAACAGCTACAGACAATGAAGAATCCGGTGGATGTGATCGTCGTTACCAGAGGCGGTGGCAGTATCGAGGATCTTTGGAGCTTCAACGAGGAGAAGGTTTGCCGGGCGATCGCTGAGAGCCAGATTCCAATCATCAGTGGCGTCGGCCATGAAATCGACGTCACGCTCAGCGATCTGGTCGCCGATGTTCGCGCGCTAACGCCCAGTGAAGCCGCCGAGCGCTTGGTGCCTGATGGCGTCGATTTCAAAAGACAATTGGGCAACGTTTCTCAGCGCATGCAAACAGCGCTGACCGCGAAGATTGAGAACGCCGAACTTCGATTAGCGCGGTTCTCACACCATAGTGCACTTCTGAAGCCGTTAGAGGCTTTGGATCGTCGCAAAGAAGAAGTCGACGCGCTGGCGGCGGCCATGCATCAACAAGTTCAACTGATGATGCGCTTGAAAGAAACAAATTTGGTTTCGATGGCAGAGAAACTGGACTTAGTCAGTCCCCTTGGCGTGCTCAAACGTGGCTATAGTTTGACGACCAACGAACAAGGACGCGTCATCAAATCGTCGGATGAAGTGAGCATCGGCAGCTTAATACAAACGCGGCTGGCCCAAGGAAGCGTGACCTCGCGCGTCGAGGAGATTACCAAGCGATGAGTCAGCCCGACAAAAAAGATGATTCCTTGGCGAAGTTTCGAAGCCAATTTCATATTCCCCAACATGCAGGCGAAGACGAAATTTACTTCGTCGGTAATTCGCTGGGCCTGATGCCAAAACGTGCTGCCGATTTCATCCAAGCCGAAATCGACAATTGGAAAACGCTGGGCGTGCGAGGGCATTTCGAAGGAGACAGCCCGTGGATGCCCTATCATGAAACGCTCGGCCCCGCGATGGCCAATCTTGTTGGCGCGAAATCCACGGAAGTCGTCATGATGAACGGCTTGACGGTGAACCTGCACTTGATGATGGCCAGTTTCTTCAATCCCACCATGCACAAGAGGAAGATCCTTATTGAGAAACATGCGTTCCCCTCGGACATTTACGCCGCCAAATCACGTTTGCGTTTGTCGGGCTGTGACGAGTCGAGCGATTTGATTGTGATGCCGCCCGACCAAGGAGAACTCTTTTCGACGGATTACATTTGCGAAACGATAAGATCAAACGCGGATTCTTTGGCGATGATACTTTTGCCGGGCGTGCAGTATTACACGGGTCAGCTTTTTGATATCGCGCAGATCACCGCCGTCGCTCACGAGCACGATATCATCGCCGTTTTCGATTTAGCTCATGCCGCCGGAAACGTCGAAATGGATTTGCACGCCAGCAACGTCGACTGCGCTGTGTGGTGCACCTATAAGTATCTCAATTCCGGACCGGGAGCGGTGGCGGGTTGCTTCGTGCATCAGCGGCACGCTGAAAACGTTGACCTGCGGCGCATGGCAGGATGGTGGGGGCAAGATAAATCCATTCGCTTTGAAATGGGAGCTGACTTTCAGCCTATCCCAACCGCCGAAGGGTGGCAGCTGAGCAATCCGCCGATCATGGCGATGGCTCCTGTGCGGGCTTCTCTGGAGCTGTTTGAAGAAGCCGGCGGCATGACGCCGTTGGTGGAGAAGTCCCAACGGCTGACGCAACATTTTGAGCAGCAGTTGCTGGAGCGATTGGAAGGCAAAGTCAAAATCATCACGCCAGCGGATCCCAAGCAACGGGGCTGTCAGTTATCTCTGGAGGTTTCGCCGGCGTTTGATGGTAAGGCGATCTACCAGCAACTTGAACACACCGGAGTCAGAACCGATTGGCGCGAGCCGAACGTGATACGAGCGGCGCCTGTGCCGCTGTATAATTCGTTTGATGATGTCGATCAATTCGTGCAGCGGCTGAGCAAAGTTTTGGGTGACCAATAATGGCGACCGATAAAAAACGAATCACCATCGTGGGTGCCGGGCTGACCGGATCGTTGCTTGGCGTATTACTTGGGCAACGCGGTTACCAAGTCGACCTGTACGAACGTCGGCCTCCTGAAACTGGTAACGACGCCGATTCGGGGAGGTCGATCAATTTGGCGCTGTCACAGCGCGGAATCGTGGCGCTTGAGTCGGCCGGGCTGATGGACCAAGTGCAAAATTTGTTGATCCCCATGAAAGGGCGTATGCTGCACTTGGAGGATGGTCGTTCGCAATTTTCGGCTTACGGTCAGCGCCCCAATGAAGTTATCTATTCGGTTTCGCGACGAGATCTCAATTCCTTACTGGTGCAAGAAGCCATCAAGGCGAAAGAGGTTAACGTTCATTTTCAGCGCAAATGCGAAACCATCGACTTCAAAAAAAAGACACTCACGCTGATAAATGAAGCGGAAGGATCGGGCGATCGCGCAGAGGAAGCGATCTCATTTGAAACCTTGATCGGTTGCGACGGTGCGGGATCGCAAGTTCGACGGAGCCTGATTGAGCACGTCGGTGGGCAAACGGAAAGTGTATTTTTGGACCACGACTATAAGGAGCTCGAAATTCCGGCCGCGGCAACAGGTGGCTATCGGTTTGATAAAAACGCGTTGCATATTTGGCCGCGCGGTCAGTTTATGCTGATCGCATTACCGAACTTGGACGGAAGTTTTACGGTGACGCTGTTCTTACCCAAACGCGGGGAGCCAAGCTTTGAAAGCTTGAGTGATGCGGCGGCGCTGGAGGAGTTTTTTGAGGACGTCTTCCCGACGGCGAAAGCAGCGATGCCGGATTTGGGAGAAGATTTCTTCGATCACCCCACCGGTCGCTTGGGGACGGTTCGGTGTCAACCGTGGCACGTAGAAGACTACGGTTTAATCATGGGCGATGCTGCGCACGCGATTGTTCCCTTTCACGGCCAAGGCATGAACTGTGCATTTGAGGATTGCTCTGAGTTGCTGCGGTTGCTTGATCAGTACGATGATGACTGGACACAAGTCTGCGCCGAGTTCACGGCCAGCAGAAAGTCCAATGCTGATGCGATTGCGGAAATGGCGTTGGAGAATTACACGACGATGCGTTCGACAGTCACCGATCCAAAGTATGCACTAAAAAAGGAAATTGGGTTCGAACTTGAGCTGCGATTCCCGCAACACTACATTCCGCGTTATTCGATGGTGATGTTTCATACGATGCCCTACGCTGAGGCGTTGGCCGCTGGCGCACGGCAGCGTGATATTTTGGATCGTTTGACGCAGTCGGTTGATCAATGCGCTGATGTCGATTGGGATTTGGCTGAGAAATTGGTGAAGCAATCATAGGGCGTCGCGTTAACCGCAATACCGTTCAATAAAGTCGCTTGTGATTGAACATGTTTAACGACTAGCCGGAAGGCGACGGTGTTTGGCGGGGCGAGACGATGTCGCCTGCCGGCTCGTCGTTAAACGGTATTAACCGGTACTGCTTCTCTCAAAACTCAAACACCACCCAAGTCGTTTTCTGCTTTGGATTTTTCGGATAAATTTGCTTTAGCGTTGTAGGAGAATCCACGTTCGCCAGTGTGTCGGATTCGGATTGCATGGCGATCAAATGAGTGGCACCATACTTCTCTGCAAAGAAGCGCAGCTGTTCATCGGAGTATGAGAAAATACCGAGGTCGCTTGATCGCTGAGGCGCCGTTAATTGATCAATTCGACTTTTCCAGCGAACCATTGCCTCTGGGTCTTGCGGCACGTCTTTCCAGCAACAAACCTCAGCGCGGCCTGCGTACCACTTAAACGTCTGCTGCTGAGCCGGCGTGATAAAAACGGCGTCCTCCGCCGTATTTTCGGCGACCCAATGACAGACCCGTTTCCAGTTTTTAAAAACATCATCGGTGCGGATTCTGTCTTCAGGAAAATTTGGCAGTGATCGCGCATCAGCATTGGGCCGTCCGTCTGCATGGTTTTCTTGAGCCAGCGCAATACCGGCGACAATGATGCAGCCGATGAAGATTGACGCACAAACTTGATGAGGAAAATCGGAGCGATTCTTCACCCATTTGGCGATGATATGGCCGCTGACCAACGCCAGCGCGGCCGGCACAGCAAAATCGGACAAGCGGAAAAGGTAAAATCTTAAAAACTGATTGGCAAAAGTTGCTTCTTCACCGCCCTGCTCTGCCATGCCGCTGAGCACAAGTCCTAGGAACGAAATCCCAAGTGATGTGGCTGCGAATATGCGAAGCAACTTTAACCGTGACTGAATCAGAGTGTTCGGCGTCGTTTTGATTATCCAACGAGAGAAGTAAAACCAGACGAAAACCATTATCAGAAATCGGCTGATGTGAGCAACCGGAAATGATGCGAAGTTCAAATGATGCGAGATGCGTTGCGAAACGTAGATCGCGTTGGCCCGGTGCTGCAGTTCGGGACTGGCACTGGTCAGCAGCGGCGGCAGTATTCCAATCAGCGCGATGACAAAACCAATCAAAAGTGGAACTGATTGTTGCCGCAGCTGCTTCAAGAAACTATCGACAGTGCTGCGTCCGTGCCCTGACCTTATGTTCCAAGTGCTGAGAAAGCAAACACCAGCCGCGATCGTCGACCATCCACCGACCAGCACATGATACATCGACGCAGCTCCCAGCAACGGCCAGACCCAATGCCAACGATGTTGCAGCAGGAAACTGATCGCCAGCAGCACAAAACCGTAAGCGATGCCCTTGGCCTCGAACCCGCCGACCACCCATTCGCCGGCTAAGTGAAAGCGCTGATTGAGAATGACGAAGAACACCGCCGCCAACACGGACATCATCGGAACTCGGAACAATTGTTGGCATACGCTTCGCCAACCGATTGCGATCAGCGTCCAAGATAGAATGCGGCCGATCCAGGCGTAGGTCGATAGCGAGGTGATCAGCGTCAGCCAACCGGTGGTCACGTAGAACGCCAGATGAGAAAACGATGACGACAGAAAAATATCGCCTTGGCAGTAGCTGGGATTCCAAAAATGTTTTGCTTTGGTCAGATAGTGTGATTCGTTCACATTTGGGGCGGCTTGACCGACGATGGCTGTGAAACAGATGACGATCAGCGCGACTTCGATCACGGCGAGCGCTGCAAATTTTCGGGGCGCGTCGTTTTGGGGTGTTCGGTCACCGATGCCATCGTTAACTTTGAGAAATGGCATGGGGCAGATAGTGAGTGGTGTAAGATAGAGACTTCTTGCGACTCCCATAGTCGCCTTGCGCTCCGCGCGAG
This sequence comes from uncultured Pirellulaceae bacterium, assembly GCA_937942355.1. Classification (GTDB taxonomy): domain Bacteria; phylum Planctomycetota; class Planctomycetia; order Pirellulales; family Pirellulaceae; genus Mariniblastus. Next base: position 7,659 of record CALDEW010000282.1, read on the forward strand.
AAGCGTCCTTTCGCGAAGCGCCAGATTACTACGATTCTAATTGTTATTGAAAATCTAATCTACGATCCATGCAGACAAACTCGGCGAAAAACACGATCGTGCTATTGGGGATTGGCCATACCAATGCTCACATCCTAAAGTCCTGGAAGATGAAGCCGATCGACGATTGTCAGTTGATCTGCGTCTCCAATTTTCCGATCTCGACCTATTCGGGAATGTTGCCGGGCGTTTTGGCGGGCCAGTATCCGATTGAGTCAATGGAGATCGACCTTGTTCGGCTGTGCGCGTCGGCCAACGTTAGATTAATCATCGGCGATGTTACCGGCATTGACCGAGAACAAAACCGGATCCAGTTCGCAGAACGCCCCGATCTGTCGTACGATCTGTTGTCGATCGGCGTGGGATCGCGGCCTTCGTTCGAAAACATCGAAATCAAAAGCCAGCAATCGGTGGTCAGCATCAAACCGATGCAAACGTTCAAAGACCGACTGAACGAGCGCATCGGTCAGTTGCACCCAGAGAAAGAAGCCTCGATCGCGATCGTCGGCGGCGGCATCGGCAGCATCGAAGTTGCGTTTTGTCTGGACCGCCATCTGAATTCTGAACAAGCGAATTCGCCTTCAAAGGTCAAACTGAAACTGGTCGCGGGTAAGACGGGAGTTGGTTCAGGACTGCTACCTTCGACGCGGCAACTGATTCTTGATCGGTGCAAGGATCGGTCGATTGAGGTTATCCAAGGCCATCGCGTGAAAACGATCGACGCAGATTCACTGACTCTAGAGGATGAAAAAACTGTTGATGCGGATATTGTTTTGTGGGCAACCAACGCGGTCGCGCCGGAATTACTGGGAAGGCTTGACTTCGAAAAGGATGGTCGCGGATTTCTGGCAACGACGTCGAAGTTGCAAACGAAAACGGATGGTAATGTATTTGCCGTCGGAGATTCTGGCACGATCGAAGGGACTGACCTGGACAAGGCCGGCGTCTATGCCGTTCGGCAGGGGCCTGTGCTGTGGGAGAATTTGCAACGCGCGATTCAAGATCGCCCCTTGGAAACCTACCGGCCTCAAACGGACTATTTAAAACTGATCAACACCGCCGATGGCCGGTCGATAGCTCAGTATAAAGGACGTTCGTTCTACAGCCGTTGGTGCTGGTGGCTTAAGGATCGCATCGACAGCAAATTTATGGCGATGTATCAGAACTATGAACCGATGCCGATGAAGGCGACCCCTGTGGATCCAAAGTCCACCGAAGCGATGCGGTGCCTTGGTTGCGGCGGCAAGATCGGTAGTGAAATTCTTTCCAGTGTGTTAAGCGAACTGGATATCGCCGAACACCCATCGGTGATCATTGGGCTGAAGAACCCCGATGATGCGGCGGTCGTCAAAACGCTAGATAATCAAGTCACCGTGACGACGGACTTTTTTGCCAGTCCTCTAAACGATCCTTACTTGGTTGGGCGGATTGCGACGCTAAATTCGGCCAGCGATTGTTTCGTCATGGGGGCTCAACCCTCCGCCGCGCTGGCTTTGATCCAGCTGCCGCTGCAACATGCGAAAACCCAGCTGCAAACGATGCGCGAGCTTATGTCTGGCAGCGTCGAAGAACTCAATCGCATGAACTGTGCGATTGTTGGCGGCCACTCGATCGAAGGCCCACGATTGACGGCCGGTTTTACCGTTTTGGGTGACCAAATCAGTGATGCCAAGACGAAAGGAATGCTAAACGAGGGTGACGCGCTGGTGATGACCAAGCCGCTCGGCTCGGGCGTGCTGTTGGCCGCTTTGATGCAGGCGCAACTCTCGGGGCACTATTATCAGGAATTGGTAGATTCCATGGTGCAGAGCAACGTGATTGCGTTGGAACTGATTCGCGATCATGATGTCTCCGCCATGACGGATGTCACCGGTTTTGGTTTGGCGGGACATCTCAAGGAGATGTTGGTTGCCAGCGGCGCGTCGGCCGAACTGTGGTTAGATAAAGTCGCAACGCTCAGCGGTTTTGACGAAATGGTTGAACAGGGAATCGAAAGTACGCTCGCCCCTGACAACAGAGTTAACGCATCCGATTACTTTCTACCTTCTGAAAACATCAATTCGCCGGAGTTAGCAAAACTGTTCGATCCGCAGACCGGAGGCGGTATATTACTGGGCATCGCGCAGGAAAAAACGGCGGGTTTGCTTCATTTTCTAAGTGAAAATGGTTTTGCGAAATCCGCCGTTGTAGGCACGGTTGTGGCGTCTGAGCGGAAGCCACAGATTTTGATTAAACGTGTTTAGGCCAGCGCGACGTTTTACGATCGCCGCCGGCGCAAGCCGATCGGAATCAGCACCATGCACAGCGACGCCAGCGATCCCGGCTCGGGGACGGCTGTCGCGGTGGTGCCAAGGAATTGCTCTAACGCCAGTGTTGGGAAATGCAGACGTTCCGCGAATCCAACGCCGTCCGGTGCGAGCACTGTGTACACGTCACCGCTGTCGGCGATGCCGGGCTGCGTCGTCGAAAGCTGCCACCTGAGCGCGTAGATCGAACTGGTGGGCTCGATATTGATCAAGTAATTGAGATAAATGTCAGCAGAAGCCGTGTTGGCGTCAATGTTGGAAGCCAATGTGAACGAACCGAGCGTGTTGCTGTCGATTTGTGACTGAGCGGAGCCGGGGAACCCGACGCTGATCGTTTCGCTGCTCGATAAAGTTTCCAGTACGGGCGTGCCGAAATCTTGATTTGATCCGTCGCCAATGAGCGCCGGAGGC
>CALDEW010000283.1 GCA_937942355.1 uncultured Pirellulaceae bacterium
CAACGATTAATAGGAATGGCTGCAAAAGTTTGACAGAAAAATGTGGCCAGAAAGATATTGGGTAGCAGAGTCTGTTAATTGGGCCGCTGGTATGTTTCTGTCAACATTTTTCTGTCCAACCTTCTACATCGCTTGTCCCAACATTTCAAAAGGTAATGGACGGTCGTGGCGTTGATCAGCCGACTAGTTCTGCTTTGAGTTCTTGATCAAAAACAGATGTAAATTGTTGGGACGTGGATTGTCGATTGGAGCGCCAAACAAATCAGCAGATTTTGTCAGCATGTCTTCTTGCAGAGCTGCGATGATCTCAAGTCGAATAGCATCGCGATAGACTTCCTTATCACGGACCACGACTAGCCCGCCTCCCTTCTCTGAAATCAACCTAAGGTTTTCAGCTGAGAGAATTTTGCCTTGCGATGGCCGAGGCACGATGCGCTCGGGTGATGAGAGCGCGGGAATACCACGCAATGGAAAACCAAGGTATCGCTGGAAGGCTTCCGACTGATCGGACTCAGCCGCTTTATCTTCGATCAGATTGGCCACCAAAAATACGGGCAATGATTCATCTTCGGCATTGATGATCCGCACAACTTCTTGCCAATTCTCGTGACGGAAACTACGCAGCGATAAATAGTGAGGTACCGCCGAAGCATAAACCAACCAACCTACGATCAGTATCGTGGCGATCCATCTCATCAGATCACCGCTCAGCCGCGCGATCGCAATGGCGGCGAAAATGGGAAACGCGACGGCTCCAACAATCGCGTACCGACCGATCGCCAGGTGCACCCAACCTGTGACGTCTAACACATAGATCAGCAATGAAGGAACGATCGCCCAGCACGCTGTGAACGCCAGTAGTCGGGATGAACCTGCAGATTCTTGATTCACCGCCGGGTTTCTCTTATTCAAAAAGCGATCCAACAACACAAACAGCAGTGGAATCACGATCATCACCAGCGTGTTGGCTGCCAATCCGTTGCACACCTTGTTGGGGTCGGAGACGGCGGACCAATTCTCACGGCGCTGCCAGACGAAGCTGATCATCAGCACCCCAGGCAAGATCAATGCCGCACATAAACCGGCAACTGTCAGCAGCTTTGCCATCGGATACTGCCACCGCACCAAACACAGCCCAACCACAAAAATCAACTCGGCAACCATCAGCAGCATCCCAGTCGGATGCGTGTAGAAGATAATCGCCGCCAATACTGCGGTGGCCAGCCCCAAGCCGGTTCTTTGACGCTGCCGGTCGGTGCTACTGAAGATTTGGTTTATCCAACCAAAAAAAGAAGCCGCCTGAATCACGCCCAACAGCTGAACCATCGCGTAGGGTCGAGCCTCACTGGCGTAGAAGACCGTGTCGTAGTCGAAAAGAAAAAACACCGTTACGACCAACAACGAAGCAGCGCAAAGCGTTCGACGATAGATGACCAAAGGGACGATCGTCATCAGCGCTAACCCGCACAACAAAGATGGCAAACGCAGGCTCAACGCCGATTGGCCGAAGCACTTAATCGCGGCCCAGCAACCATAGAAGAACAGCGGCGTTTGATTCCCCGCAGCCGCGCGTTGCGCCACGTCCGCAAGATCAGCCTTTGCCACCCATGCAGTATGTTGTTCATCCAGCCAAAGATAGTCATCGGCAGCCACTGCACGAAAAACAACGCCAATCATTAAGCAGCACACAGCAACGCCGATCACGATCGTCCGCGCGGGCGCAGGGCCGGGCGGATCAGTTGGACCAAGTGAATCGTCAGACGCCATGAAGATGTTTCCGTGATAGTAAAACGGATATCATCGACGAACAGACAGAAATTCCAAGGGTTTTTAATAGAGGTGGGCGCGAGCTTTTGCCAGAAACGCGCGCACCGACGCCCGAAGCAGGCCTCAACAAACCCATATTTAAATTGAGTTCTGAGCCGCAACGAATTTTGTGATGCCGAAGCTCAGTAGGTTTTCTTTCGTCTGGCGGAACGTTGCAGATGCAACATTGGAATCAACGATCATCGCCGCATCGACCATGTTACCGCTGGCCGAAAGTTCCGTCGGTAGATACCGCGCTTCGCCGGCGTCCACGACGATCAAGTCAAACGAATGTTGAATTCCGTTGAGCAGTTCACCTAAATGATCCAACAACAACGGGGGCAGTGATTGGCGATTGGAAGTGTCGCCCAGCGGCATCACACAGACGCCTGTCGCCTTACTGCGGATGATCGCTTCGGCAGGGTTGAGCGATTCACGCACCACGTTGGCCCAACTTATATTGGGGGCCAAACCGATCGAAGCACCCAACGATGGGTTCTTAATGTTTCCATCAACCAACAGAACGCGTTTCTTCATTTTCGCCGACCATCGCGCGATCGCGGAAGCGATCGTCGAAGCTCCTGATCCGCGACTTACGCTGGTCACAGCCAAACGATGCTGGCTGCTGTCAAGAATATCTATCGAGAAGTTTGCCAAGCGGCTGATCGCTTGCTCGCCAACGTCCAAAAACTGATCAACGATCTTAGGCCAAACAAATTTTTCCACGTCCCACGCAGCCACATCCACAGGAATGAAAGCCCCGACGTTGAACAATTCAGAATCGACGATTTCTATCGTGTTGGGTTTCGGTGCGGCTGGTGTTTTTGCCGCAGCATTGGCGAACCCGGTTGAAATATGGGGCGCCGAGACGATCGCCGGAACGGTCGTTTCTAATTCAGGTTCCGCGAACGCAACATCGGCGCGTGACGAATCACCACCGGTAACCCTGGATTCAAGGTTCAAATCCGTCAAAACGGTCGCAATGGCTGAAGAGATCGACTCGACGAGCTGTTCCTTCGTTGGTGCCACACTGGTTTCGCGAAAGCCAGCATTATGTTCGGGAGCCAACTTCCTTTGGGCAACCAAACTGGCGTGCCGTTGACGCGCCGCGTCGAGCGATTCAAGGGCCTCGGCGATTTCTTGGTTGGATTTCTTGACGGCCGCCTGTCTCTCTGGCGATTGGGAGGCGGGGCGCGCCACGCGCCCTTTCATGGGGGGCACTTTTTTGACAACCTTGGTTGCCGGAGCGGGGGCCGTAGCTGCCGCTGGTTCGGAGCCCTTCAACTGCTGGACGAAATGCTGCAATCGTTCGGCCCGAGTGTACGGCGCTGGCACGCTCGGTTGAGCCGCGTCGACCCGAGCTTCGACCTGCCCCGAGGAGGTCTGCACTGAACGGTTTTGCAAAACCTGCGCTCGAGCCTGACGTTTCTGTTCGATACGCGCCCGGATGGCTTCGACCTGGTTCGAAAATGAAGTTGGGGTTGATGTCGGTTCCATGACCAAATTCCCGTATAATTAGAGATAATGCGTATCTATTTGATTCGGTTCCGGTTGTGATTATCTTGAGCCATAGATAAATTAAGCGGGTATTATCATGGTGCGAGATCCGGTGTGGAAATCCGGTCCTTCTGCGATCTACACTTAAATAACAGCTTCCCGCAGCCGAAGCAACGTTGGCCGAGTGAACCTGGCCTCAGTTATTCGGGTCTTGAAACACGTTTAACGACGATTATCGTGCAACAAATCTCATCTTCACCTTGCGATGCCAGCATTGTTAGCCAGCACTTTTGTTAATTTCTCGCAAAGCCAAACCAATCAACACGTTCGACGTGAATGTGCCCCACTTATATATAGAGTTCGCCTGTGTCCGTAATTGAACAAACAAACAACGCTCAGCTATTCCTTGACCGATTGTCTAAAGACATTTTGATCTTAGACGGTGCGATGGGATCCATGATTTACGGGCTGGAATTGACCGAAGAACAGGTCCGTGGAGAACGTTTTGCCGATTGGCCCAAAGATCTGAAGAACTGCACCGATGTGTTCGGGCTGACCAATCCGGACGCCATCATCGACATACACCGGCAGTATTTAGAAGCCGGTGCCGACATCATCGAAACCAACACTTTCAACGCCAGCCCTGTGGGTTTGGCCGATTTCGATTTTCCAGCCGACATTGTTACCGAGATCAATTTCGCGGCCGTCGCCAACGCCAAAAAAGCGACCGAAGAATTTACAAAGCTCACGCCGGAACGTCCTCGTTTTGTCGCCGGTTCGATCGGCCCGACCTCTCAGCAGACCGCGATCTCGACCAAAGTTGAAGACCCCGCCTATCGCGGCATCACCTTCGACGAAATGGAAGCTTCCTATTACGTTCAGGTCAAAGCTTTGGTCGAAGCGGGCGTGGACATTCTGTTTCCCGAAACCGTCATCGACACGCTGAACCTTAAAGCCTGTCTGTTTGCGATCGCCAGATACTTCGACGAATCTGGCAACCACGTTCCCGTCATGGTTTCGGGTACCTTTGCCGAAAGCGGATCGACTTTTGTCTCCGGACAAGTCGTCGAAGCTTTCTGGCACAGCGTCTCACACTTTCCGATGATCAGCGTGGGGATGAATTGCGCTTTGGGTCCGGACATTATGCGTTCGCACATCGAAGAGCTCTCCAAGATCTCGACGACTTACGTCAGTTGCCATCCCAACGCCGGTACGCCTAACGAAATGGGCCAGTTCGATCTCGAACCAGCACCGATGGCCGAAACGATCAAGGAGTGGGCGGAGAACGGTTGGCTGAACATCGTCGGCGGTTGCTGCGGCACGACGCCCGCTCATATCAAAGCCATCTCCGAAGCCGTCCAAGGCATCGCGCCACACAAGCCCAACGACATCAAACCGCTGACGCGCCTGTCAGGCTCTTTGCCGCTTACGCTCCGCGAAGACGCGAACTTCCTCATGGTTGGCGAACGCACCAACGTCACCGGTTCGCGGAAATTCGCTCGTCTGGTACGCGAAGGCAAAATGGAAGAAGCCGTTGAGGTGGCGCGCGATCAAGTCCAAGGCGGAGCTGCCGTCATCGATATCAACATGGACGACGCGCTGCTGGACGGTGTCGAGGCGATGACGACTTACCTGCGTCTGATCGCGGGGGAATCTGACATCAGCGCCGTGCCTGTCATGATCGACAGTTCGCGCTGGGAAGTCATCGAAGCGGGGCTCAAGGCCGTCCAAGGCAAAGCAATCGTGAACTCGATCTCGTTGAAGGAAGGCGAAGAAGAGTTTCTCCAACGAGCAAAATTGGTCCGCCAATACGGTGCGGCCGCTGTCGTGATGGCGTTCGACGAAACGGGGCAAGCCGTCGAAACCCAAGACAAGATTGACGTCTGCAAACGCGCCTACGATCTGTTGGTAGAGAAAGTTGGCTTTCCACCTGAGGACATCATTTTTGACCCCAACATTCTGACCATCGCCACCGGCATGGAAGAACACGATAACTATGCCGTGAACTTCTTCGACGCGACGCGCGAGATCAAAAAGATCTGCCCGGGAGCCAAAATCTCCGGCGGCGTTTCCAACGTCAGCTTCTCCTTCCGCGGCAACAATACCGTCCGCGAAGCGATCAACGCCGCGTTCCTGTATCACGCGATCGAAGCGGGCTTGGATATGGGAATCGTCAACGCAGGCCAACTGGAGATCTACGAGGAAATCCCGAAGGATCTATTGGAGCATGTCGAAGACGTTTTGCTCAACCGTCGTGAAGACGCAACCGATCGTTTGCTTGATTTCGCCGAAACGGTCAAAAGCAAAAAGAAAAAGGGATCCACCGAAGATCTGACTTGGCGTGAAGGCACCGTCGAGGAACGCCTGTCTCACGCGCTGATTAAAGGCATCGACAAATACGTCGTCGAAGACACCGAAGAGGCTCGGCTCAAGTACGACAAATGCTTGTCCGTGATCGAAGGCCCGATGATGGATGGTATGGCGATCGTGGGTGATCTGTTTGGTAGTGGAAAAATGTTCCTGCCGCAGGTCGTCAAATCGGCGCGTGTGATGAAGAAAGCTGTGGCTCATCTATTGCCGTTTATGGAACAAGAAAAAATCGACGCCGGTCAGTCCTTGGACAGCACGCGCGGAAAGATTCTGCTGGCCACAGTCAAAGGTGACGTCCACGATATCGGCAAAAACATCGTCGGCGTGGTGCTGGGATGCAATAACTACGAAGTGATTGATCTAGGCGTGATGGTTGCTTGCGATGACATCCTCAAGGCAGCCGTTGAACACGGCGTCGATATGATCGGGCTCTCGGGTTTGATTACGCCCAGCCTTGACGAGATGATCTATGTTGCCAAAGAAATGACGCGCACCGGCATGACAATGCCTCTGCTGATCGGCGGCGCGACAACCAGTGACAAACACACCGCCGTGAAGATCGCACCGCAGTACGAACATGGCGTGATCCACGTCCTGGACGCTTCGCGCAGTGTTGGCGTCGTTGATAAATTGATTAACCCTGAGTCCAAGCCCGCCTATTTGGCCGACAACGCAGCCCTCCATGAGAAACTGGTCGCCAGTTATCAGGAGCGGCAAATGACGTTGGTACCTTACGAAGAAGCATTCGAAAAACGATTCCAAACGGATTGGAAAACGATCGACGTGGCGACGCCGGAGTTCACTGGCGTCCGCACGGTCGGAACGGCGGACGCTGATTTACCGACGGTCGACGAAGAGATCGGACTGGCCGAAATTGCCAAGTACATTGACTGGACGCCGTTTTTCCAGTCGTGGGAACTTCATGGCAAATACCCCAAGATCCTCACCGACAAAGTCGTGGGCGCCGAAGCGACCAAACTGTTCGACGACGCTCAAGCGATGCTCAAACGTTTGATTGACGAAAAACAATTGTCAGCGCGAGCAATCTATGGATTCTGGCCTGCGAACTCCGATGGCGATTCAGTGATTCTTTACACCGATGACACGCGCAAAAAAGAACTGACGCGTTTCCACATGCTACGCCAACAGTGGCAACGCAAGGGCATCGACTACTTCCGTTCACTGGCCGATTCCGTGGCTCCAGTGGACAGCGGCCGCGCTGACTACGTGGGTGGATTTGCAGTGACCACCGGTCATGGTTGTGATGAATTGGCGCAGAAGTATCGCGATGAACTTGATGATTACAACGCGATCATGGTGGCGGCATTGGCGGATCGTTTGGCCGAAGCATTCGCCGAGATGATGCATCATCGGGCACGGAAGGATTGGGGATTCGGAGCCGACGAAAACTTATCCAACGAAGAAATGATCGCCGAAAAGTATCGCGGCATTCGCCCAGCGGCAGGATACCCTGCTTGCCCCGACCACACCGAAAAGCAAACGTTGTGGGATCTCATGGGCGTCGAAGCGGCTACGGGAATTAGCCTGACATCCTCGTTCGCAATGTGGCCTGGCGCAGCGGTCAGCGGATTGTACTTCGGTCATCCCGAATCACGTTACTTTGCCATCAACAAGATCACCAAAGATCAGGCTGAGCATTACGCCAAACTAAAAGGGCAGCCGCTGGATGAAATCGAACGTTGGTTATCGCCAGTGTTGGGGTATTAGTTCTGCATGATGACCTACTCGGCATGGCGAAACGTTTTGTTCGATCAGATGCCATCTGATTTGGATGCACGCCATGACGTACCTGAGGTGCCGCTTGAGATCGCAATTGACTTCATTGACCGTGCTTTAACCGACGTTGAGATCCATACGTTTAAAGAGGAGAAAATTGCTTCGGCTTTTAACGTAATATTCAATAGCTGCTTGTCAAATTATTGGCACTGCTATTGCCAAATTCCTGATGAAAAACGGTGCGTGATTGCAGTTGGGAACCTGCGTTACCTGTATCTAAATTATTTCAATCGCTATTGCACTACGCCTTACTCATCGTTCAGTGGCCAACCTCCGCAATATCCAAACGCGATGACAGATCTTTGCTACAACTTCTGGGATCGGTTCCCACTTTTTCCAACGGCGGATTCACGTCGCCCGATCCTTGACGCTGTGATAGACCTTTTTGAGAGTCTTCTTCTAGTTCCAAATGAACATATCGTTTCTTCGATTGTTGAAACTCTTTGCACATGGTGTCGCGTTTGCGATCAACTTGAGATAGATCGTGTACGTACGCTGCTGTACGATTGGCGTGCCAACCCGACTACAGTTACAAGCGAGGCAACAACTGACTGCATTGAAATAATTAATGCGTGGGTATTATAAAGCAGTCGAAAATCCCTTGAGAAAGCGGGTAAGGCTCTAGGAGCCCATAAACGGTTTCTGAGAACGAGACTTTCTTAAAATTGGACAAGAAGATAGGGACAAAAAATAAAGTCAGTTTTGACATGCTTATCTTTTGTCAGTATTTTCTTGTCAAAAATGAAGCGCCCAAAGTACTGGCTCTGCTCTCCTGTGCTTTTTCGTTGGAAGAAACATGATTTTACCTTGGGGCGCCGGTTGGGTAGAATGAGCTCATGAATTCAGACATCCAACAACAAATTGCAAACTTGCCGGCTTCTGAACAGCTCGAGATCGCCGCTTCGATTTATCAATCACTTGCTTCTTCTGGTGACTTGCTGACGCCGCAGCAAATCGCTGAAACAAGGAGCCGTTCAAAAGATATCGACGCAAATCCAGAATCTCTTTTAACCAGCGATCAGTTATGGACCGAAGTTGATCGGCTTCGCAATGAACCACAAAATTAGGTTTCAAAGCAACGTCGCGTCCGAGACTCGATTAGAAGTACTTTTAATCTCATCGAATTATTCCCCGAAATGTATGCCATTGCATTTGACGATATTCGCGTTGTAAAAATTGAAAGCACCCCCGTTCTGATCCAATACCGCGTAGCGGACAAAATCCCCGTTATTGCTTCGGTGGTTTTCTCGGGTTCCCGGAAATGATATACCGTATTTCTGTCGCATAGTGCGGCTCGAACGATTGACCTCGGCGGACGTATTGGCCGCCAATTTTTATTCACTGCGACCACCTTATCGGGGGCGCCATTTCAGGTACCAGAATGACATCACGTTTCAAAAATCTCTCATCAACAGTAATTGTAGTACTTTCCATCCTTGATTGTTTCGGCAGTGAAGGCGCCTATCTCGATGAAGTTTGCGACG
>CALDEW010000284.1 GCA_937942355.1 uncultured Pirellulaceae bacterium
AAACAATGCGTTGGTTGCCTTTTCAATCAAGATCGTGCCGATCCCGCGGCCACGGTGTCCTTGACCGACAACGATCCCAATCGTAACCGAGTTCATTGCCGCGGTTGTAAAGTCGATTTGGATCTTGCCAATCGCGTTCCCTTGGCGATCTTCCGCCATCAACAAGATTCGGTCATGCATGGCGATGCTACGCTTCAGCCACTGCTGATGTTCGGCGGGTTGAATGATCGAACTGTTAAAGGAAACCGATCTAACCTCAGGATCGTTTCTCCAGGCGAGCAACAAATCCGCGTCTGCCATCGTTGCGTTACGGAACTCCAGCAATTCACTGTACATCGCGCGAGCCACACGATTAACGCCGAGCCCGTCGATCAGTTTCCGTCCGGCGTCGGACATGGCCTGTCGTTGAGGTGCATCGTCGATGATCGTTTTTATGAATTTTGATAGAACGCTAGGCTGGTCCGGTTCGGTGGTGCGATCAACCTGAGACGCCTTGAAACGGCATAACGTGTTCCGTTTGGATAGATCTTTCACGACGGGGACTTGGTTATCAGCTGTCGGAATCGCGATTGCGGGGACGCCAAGTTTCGCAAGTTCGTAACAAGTGCTGCCACCAGCGGTGATTGCCAGATCAACGTTTCGCATCAGCACGTCCATCCGGTCCACGTTACGGTGGATGCGGAATTTGAATTCAGACGATCGTTCAAACGCGCGTAGAACTTCCTCGTGAGAAAAGTTAGGTCCGATCACACAGTCAACAGAGATATCACTCGCACGACTACCATCAATTTGAGCCAACGCTTGCATCACCGGCAACGTATAGTTTTCGCTGTCCGATCCGCCCATTGTGACCAGAATCTTCTTCGCTGTCGCCCGGACCTTTCGGTGTTTTGTTTCGTTGCCTTGCTGGCTTTCGAATTCCGGCTTCAACATCGTGTAACGCATACCGCACAGCACATTGGTATCTGGCAGTTCAAAATAGCGGGAAGCATCGGCGTAAGCGTTTTGATTCAGCACCAAGTCCGCATTGAAATGCGTTCCGTGCCCAAAATCATCAACCACCATCAACAACGACGATTCTGGTTTCGCCGAACTCTGGAATTCGTCGTCAAAACAATAACCGTCCAATACCAGCCAGTCAGCATTAAGATCCGCTGCCAACGCACACGTTTCGGCCGCATCCGCTTTCGAACCTCGGTCGCTGGTGATTGTGCTGATCCTGCAACCGGCGTCGGTTATTTTGCGAGCGATCGTTCCGGGGATGTCGCCCACGGCAAACGTGACTCCCAAACCAAGCCGCCGACAACCGCCGGCCAGCGCCAGCATCCGCATCAAATGTCCGGCCCCAACAGCGGCACCACTATCGGCGCGAATCAGGACTTGGTGTTTTTCGACGGCCATTACGCCACCTTCTTCTGAGTGGTTTCTTGGTTAATGCTCAACCAATGCGGATTGGAATCGTAGGCTTCCAAAACCTGCCGCCAGTGGAAACGCTGATGGCCAAAGTGTTTGTAAATCAAATTCACCAATCGCAAATCCTCTGCCGTGTCGACGGTCCAGCGCAAGTGCGAATGATCGGCGCGCGGCTGCACGCTGCCGATGCGATAGAGCGCTGGGTTCTGGTAAATTTGCAGCGTGACATGTTCCCGTTGAGATGCTTCGCGCGACAGTTTGTCGGCCATCTTGAGCGTTTCAAGCGTAAACGCTTCAGCATCCAGTCCGCGTGGATACATGCGGTTGGGAAAGAAATTACAAGCGTAGTCCAGCAGAGGATCGTTCTCTAATTGGATGACGACTTGATCAATGATCTGGCTGTCGATCAAAGGACAGTCGGCGGTGATTCGGATGACGCGATCGGCTTCGAATTGAGTCGCCGCTTTGACGAACCGACTGAGCACATCCAAGTGATCACCGGCGAATACGCGGTATCCAAAATCACGACAATGATTCACGATCGCCAGATCCATCGGCAAATCCGAAGTCGCCACAACCACTTCGTCGACGTACTGGCAGCGCATCACACTCCGCACCACGCGATCGAGCATCGTCATCCCGTTAACGTCGCGCAGGACTTTCCCCGGAAGTCTCGTGCTTCCCATGCGTGCTTGGATGATGGCGACGTTTTTCATGCTGCCTCGGACAACTGATACTCTGAAGTGAACTTTTGGGTTTGCTGTTTCGCAAACGCGATGATTTGTTCGCAAACAAAATCAACTTGCTGGTCGGTCATCAGCGGAAAGACCGGCAGCGACAAAATCTGCTCATAAGCCGCATCCGCATTGGGGCAGCTAACGTTGGGGCCAAAGTGTTCTACGTAGTACGAGTTTTGATAGACGGGGCGGTAATGAACATTGACGCCGATTTTGTTCTGTTTCAAGTGGTGGTACAACGAATCTCGATCACAACCGGACGCGCGATGATCCCACTTCATCACAACCAAGTGACAGCCGCTGGATCGTTGCGTGTGCTGGTTCAACAGCGTTACAAATTCGACGCCTGTCAAAGTTTCGTGGTAACGCCGGTTAATCGCTTGCCGTCGTTCGACGAAGGCGTCCAGTTTACGCAGCTGCGAAATGCCCAACGCACATTGAAGATCGCTCAGCCGATAATTGAAACCCAGCGACTGCATGTCGTAACGATGCGTGTTGCGAACCTGACGCGCCGCCGCGGTGGCGTCAATGCCGTGACAACGAAAGCGCCGAATTCTTTCGGCGATCATCGAATCATTGGTGGTCACCATGCCACCTTCGCATGTAGTGATCTGTTTTACGGGGTGAAAACTGAAGCACGTCATATCAGCCAGCGATCCGACTGACCGGTCGTGATAACTTCCGCCCAGAGAATGGCAGGCATCTGAGATCAATTGCAATCCAAAACGGTCGGCCAGATTTCGCAACCGATCGTAATCGCAGGGTTGGCCGGCATAATCGACCGCGATGATTGCCTTGGTACGATCCGTAATTTTCCTTTCAACATCGGCCACGTCGATCAACAGCGTGTCAGGGCAAACGTCGGCAAATACAGGCGTGCCTCCGCAATACAACACCGCGTTGGCGGTGGCGACAAACGTGATCGCAGGAACAATGACCTCATCGCCTTCGCGGAGGCCGACTGCGTCCATTGCCGCATGCAGCGCCGCGGTGCCGTTGCTGAGAGTGACGGCGTGATCGCAGCCGGTTGCCGAGGCAAACTCATGTTCGAATTGCTTCACCAAAGGCCCTGTTGTCAGCATGGTCGATGAAACCGCAGCGACAACTGCGTCGATGTCGGTTTGGTCGATCGTCTGTTTTCCGTATGGCAACATGGGAATGCTTGGGATTGATGACTTATTTTTTGACTAACTTATTTTTGGGTGGAGCACTACTGTGGTGCCGAAATTCGGCTATTGATGACGGGGGCGGCGCTCATCGTAGGGCGCGCAACGGCTCTTCTTAAAAGATCCAGCGGAGAAGAGGATCTTTGAAGAAGATCCACAACAGAAGACACAATTTGATACTGCCGCCGCGGCGAAAAACGAGTCGCACGGCCGGCAGTTGATGCCGTATGTTTATTAAACCAGAACATCCTTGTTCCTTTTCATCGGCATCCTGCCGAAAGTATCCCACGGCAACGCCGCGAATGAAAAATCGAGATCAGCGAATGTAACCCAGGCTCCATTGTCAAACAATAGGAGTCCATGCTGTCACTTTTATTACCTGTGGGCAAAGTCTAAACGCTCCCGAGCTGGGATTTTTAGTGGTAGGGCCGGTTCCTACCGGCCACGCCCAACCCTTACCCAAAACGGCCGGTGGGAACCGGCCCTACGGACAATGCTAACTCGCAAAAGTGGCGGAAAACCCAAAGTTAGTCTCGTGATTTCCCTTGAGTAACGCGGATTCGGTGGCCCGTGGTTGGGCAGATAATTGGAGGCAGGGCTCCAAAAACAGGAGCGATGTCGCAACCATTGAAAGTTATAGAAGAGATCTGGCAGTGCGCGAGCGATTGCCTCCAATCGACACCGGAGAAGTCGGTTTTATTAAAAGTTAGATTTTTGAGGTTGGATATTTCATTCAGCCTTCGTAGCCCAGCATCGTCGATCTCGACCTTTGTAAGATTTAGATTCTTAAGAAAAGGCAATTGAGAAATGGAATCGATAACGGCGTTGTCGATATCGACATCAGAGATCTCCAAATACGTGATGAATTGAAGTCGAGTCAAATTTGACCAATCGTCAGCCGTAAAGTTCTTGGCATTAATTTCAAGGCGCCGCGTGCGTGCATCGCAGGGCAAGGATTGGAAAATCTCAGAAAAGTTGTGGTCACCGACTCTAAACGAAAGAGAACGATTGCCGCCAATCTTACCCCGAAAAATCCAATCACAATCGGCACCGTCAAGCGTAAAATTTGGTGTCTCAACGAAATTGAGAGAAGGGTGACCTTTCAGACCCAACAGCGCATCCCGTTCAATCTCCGTGTCAATGAATTTCAGCGTTTCAAGATTTGCCATGACAGGCAGTTGCGAAAGTTGTTCAAGCGTTTTGCGATTCCATTTTCCGCCAGATAAACTTAGGCGCTTCAATTGCTTCCAGTTTTTAATGGCGTGCAAATGGTCAAGGCCAAGATTCTCATGTCGCAAGTGAAGCAGGCTGCATTTCAGTTCCGGTCTACCGGCGATAGCAGCCAGCCACGACGCCTCGCAAAATTTTCCGCACAGCTCAAGCTTGTACTTTGTACCTGCGGCTAACGTGACAAGCTCATCAGGTGTCACGTCGCATTTTTTGAACGTTAGAGATTCAATTCTTTCTACTTGAAGCAGCGGCCTTAATTGGTCGAAGTTCAGGTTCTCGCCATCGATGATAAAGGTATTGAAACGGTTGAAACCCCTATTGGGGAATCTAATCGACGTAGGGTCAAAGGGTTCGGTGATGTGGTAATCGGGGATGGAATAATGGGCCGTCTCTCCATATTGAAATGGGCCGATTGTCTTGGCGATTTTCTGTGCGCCGGCATAAGTGAGTGAAGTGTGACGAGTCTTTAACCCCCACACCATTTCACATGCGAGCAGGGTTTCGATGGCTTCATCGCCAATCGAGGTGTCTTGGATGTCGATGAAATACAAAGCTGTACGACGAGTAAGGTTACGCAGGCCGTTGTGGCTGATTTCAGTCTCCGCCAAATTTATTTCTTGCAAACTAGAAAAAAAGCCCGGTGCAATGTAGGCCAAATCTTCGTCGGTTACGTCGGTGGCGGACAAGTCTAAGCTGCTTAGGTTCGGTAACTGGCTGGCAAATTTGATCCACGCCTTTTTCGTGCGTGTGGCACGAAGGTTTAAGCTTTCTAACTGCGGCCATAATTTGTTGCTTGTCTCCGAAGACCTTGCCTTCAACAACTCTGTGATTCCCGCGTCCGTTACTTGGGTATTGCTTAAGTCAAGAGATTTCAACGACTGAAACTTTGCAAGATCGACCAGATCGTCGTCATCGATGTCGGATCCGGAAAGATGAAGCCTTTGAGCTTCTAACAACTCTGGCTCGTCCCCCGTGATGTTCAAGCTTTTTAATTGCCTTTTCAAGCCTCGTGGGAGCGCGGCGGAGAAGTTAATGAACGCTGTAAGCTTAGGATTTGACGAACGTTTGACATTCTCAAACTTCTTCTGGAGTTCTGCCTTGTCAATGTAGGGGCCTGGAGGGCCTGAGAACATGAGCGTGTGGCTCGACAAGTCCGCTAATGCTTCTGCGGTGAGGCATTGCGGCATCACTTTGAGTTCTTTTAGCTTGGGTAAGCTGAGCAGTTGTTTCGCAGTTTGGTCTTCGATAAAAACGCGACCGATTTCAATTGACTCAAGTTTCTTCGCCGACGCTAGACATTTTCCGATCGCTGGACTGGCCAAACAGCCGTGTAAGGAAATATCGCGGAGGTTGGGTAGTGAGGCGAGTGATCGAACACCATCATCTGTAATCTTGCTATTTTGCAGTTCGATGCTCTCAAGTGTCTTAATTTTTGCAATGCTCGCTGCCGCTTTGTCGCTCAACGGTGAAGTGGTTTTGAGTGTTTTTAATGGCAAGTGAGATAATTTTTCAATTGCCTCGTCCGAGATTAGATCGGATTCCAGTATGCAATGTTCCAGTCTGAGGTTCTCAACGATTCGATCGACGATTAGATGAGTACCGTAGTTGATATTTACTTCCCGCAAATCGCGGGACGCTGAAAGATTGTCGAAGCACTCCGTAAGGAACTGGTTAGATTCACGCCAGGGTTCAAGGATAGATAGCGATTTTAGTTTCGGGAATTCGGGGAAATTTACCTGAAGGTTGTCTGGAGCGCTGGCGTCCAAGAAATAAAGTGTCTCCAATGAACGCGCTCTCGCCAAATCGTGGCAGTGATAATCATGCAGTTTAATTTCTGAAAAGTTAATTTTTCGGCAGTTTGGAAGTAGCGGCAATAGGGCCCGCCAGCTCTCGCGATTTTCAGCTTCGTCGGCCTCATAGTCGTAGCTGTAGCAAACGCTATCGACGTTCCGGAAGTAGTGCCCTCCTCGAAAGTTCCAAACTGATCTGGGAAGCCAACTGATCCAAGCCGACGAAATATCCTCGAAATGCCATCCAACCTGACTGGACTGGTAAGTTGAGACTTTTGCGCAGTGTCGCCGTTGTGCTTCTGATCGCTGAACCCACCAGCACAACAGCGCGGCGAAAACGAACAGCACCATCGCCGTGCGCAGAGAGAGCTTGAGCCTGAACTTGCGGCGGTTCGTTTTTCTAGGCGGCGTCGAAGTCATTGCGGCGATTGAGAGTAGCGTTTGGCGGCGAAGGAAGAAGCGGAGACGTGATATCTTATCATAGCCCCCGTGCAACTCCCAAACGCTATGCAGTTCGACTTCACGACAGACGCTATTGGTGAACCTTCAGCGCCTTACGGATCCTTTGCTTAAACTTCTTCATCAGCGAAGGTTTGGGTTTGGGGTAAACCAACGAACCTTTGAACTTTCCTTCGAACAACGTTTCTGCCGTGTAGTGTTGATACGGGAATCCGCGCGTTTGAAACCAAAATCCGTATTGGTAGGCGCCCGTTTTCGCCGCTGGTTTTAAATCGCCCGTTAGCAGCTCGATCGTGTGTTGATGCGACGTTGAACGGACGGGGCCTTGAAGATGCTGATACAGGCATGGACCAAGCAAAACCGACGGACGATCCCAATATACCGCTTCGATGCCAACGCTTGATCCGAAAGATGCCGTGATGTCGGCGGAGCGCATCAGCGCGTACGTATCCACTTTGTCTTCGGGGGCGATGATCGTTGCGTTAGGCAGCGATAGGCCAAGCATGTCACGCTTGCGCTGGTTTTCGACGCCGATCAGATTTGGATGGACTCGCACCCAGAGGTGAATATCGGGATGAGTCTGTTCCAGCGATGCCGCGATCTGAGTGATCGCGGTGACTTGATTGGGATAAAGGTCGTTTCGCCAACAATCACCAATGGCGACAAATTCATCATCGGAGGAACAAAAGATAGCGACGTTCTTTTGCTGCGGATCAAAACCCTCGGGTAGCGCCCCTTTTTCTTGCTCGGTCACGAACGACTTCCACGCCGTTTCCACTCGGTTGACTCGGTCGAGGTACCACGCTTCTCCGTGTGCTTGGCGAGTCGCTGGATCGGCGTCGTTCCACAGGTTGTTGATCGCTTCGTTGATCGCTCCAATATTATGAGGCAGATGATTCTTGAACAGTTCGTAGTGATCTTTGTTGCAACCACGTTCGTGCAAAACGCAGTCCACGCCTTGAGCCTGACAAGCCCGCAACACGGCGCGCATCGCCGCGAACCGACCGTTAAAAGTGTAAACGCGATCAAACGTTTGCGTTTGCAAAAGCCGGCGTGTGAACCGATACGTCTGAAAGGCTGATGATAAAAACCGTTTCAACAAAGCTCCGTGCTCGGTCAGATCGGGTTCAGGGTCACGGACCACCGACACCAGTGATGACAGGGCTGCGTAGCCGATGTCAAACTCATCGATGCGATAAGCAATCAATTGGTCGACATTTTCAAATTCCAAACGCAGTGTCGGGTCGGTCGCTTCCAATTGCACGAAAGTGTTGTTCTTGACTTTTTGCGAGAGCAACCCCAGCCCCATCTCACGCCGCAGTTGGCACTCGTCGCAGCGCTGCTGGTCCTTGGTGTTGTTGAAGTCGCAATTGGGTAGCTGGCCGGTGCAGCTGAAACATTCGACTTGGTCTCCGTCGTCTAAATGCTGCTGAGCCAGCTCAAGTTCCATCTCGAAGTGTGGGTTGACTGACGCAAAGGGCGCGATAATGGCGATCTTCATGGATTAACTTTTAAGCAGGATGCGTTTGCTCAGCCGTTGCCGTAGGCGCTTCCAACGCGACGGGCGCGGCGCAGCGGTTGCTGGATCTTCCAAGCCTTCTTCTTTGCCAGAGCAAACGGACATGATGTTTTCTAAGGTGTACTGGTCGGCCATTTCGTTGCGCTGGATCTGATCAGGGTGAACGATTTCCAACAGCGGATAAGTCGGCAGTCCCGCCAGACGAGATTCCGCGTCGGTCGTGTGCGTTGCGGCTTCACCAAATCCAATGTTCGTCACCAAGTTTCGATCTGGTAACACGGTTAACCCGCCCGACTTCCAACACGCGTAGGTCCATGGGAAATCCCATGTGTCGATCAGACCCGCATGTTGGTTATCCATCACTTGCCGCCAATGCTGCCGGTCAGTCGCCGATGGGAAGATGTCGTCAAAGAAATTTGCGTTTCTGCGCGCGGGCCAGTCCTTGAGGTCGACGTCAAAATGTTGCCAAGCTCGTTTCCACGTCGCCCATCCCCAGATGTGCGTCCAATGCGAGAAGTAATAACTGGCATCGGTAACGGAGGTTGGCTGAAAGTTATTGCCGCTGATCATCATGATGTCGGGTTGGTCACGATAGCGCTGCAGCAGCTGAGCACAGTAGCCAAAAAAAGTCGGGTCAGGCAAACAATCATCTTCCAAAATGATCAGTTCTTCAGCGTGTTCAAACGCCCA
>CALDEW010000285.1 GCA_937942355.1 uncultured Pirellulaceae bacterium
AAAAAAGGAGTCTAAACCACAGAGGGCACAGAGATCACAGAGGCACTGACCGGCGGAACTCTGTGTTCTCTGTGAGCTCCGTGGTTAAAAATGGCTTGCTGCACACAGGTCCTGTTGTTGCGCTTAAGGTATGCACAGGAAAGGTTGCCGAAGAAACGGAGGGCTCGCACCGAGCCGCTAGGACGTGGCTGATGTCGCGCAGCGGATGGCATCGGCGGTGCGCTGGACTTCGTGGACGCGGATGATCTGGATGCCTTTGGTGGCTAAGAGAACACTCAGCCCAAGCGTGCCGGCGTCGCGATCGGCTTGTTTATCACCCAGCAGTTTGCCGATGAAGCCTTTGCGTGAATGACCGACTAAAATCGGACAGCCCGTTTCATGAAACCGATCGGCATCCTTGATCAGTTGCAAATTGTGAGCATGCGTTTTCCCAAAACCGATACCTGGGTCCAGACAGATCTTCTCAGGCGCAACGCCCTGCCCTGCCAACCAACGTTTACGCTGATGAAGATACTTTAGGATATCTTCGGTGACGTTTTCGTAAGTTGGATCGTCCTGCATGGTTCGCGGCGTGCCCTGCATGTGCATCGCACATATGCCAGCACCGGTTCGGGCGGCAACCTCGATCATCTCTACATCGCCCTCAAGGCCTGTGATATCGTTGATGATCTCCGCGCCGGCGGCGATTGCGGCTTCGGCCACCGTCGATTTGGAGGTGTCGATTGAGATGGCGACGTCGATGCGCGCCGCGATGGCTTCGATAACCGGGATGACGCGGTCGAGTTCTTCTTGGTCGGAGACGGGTGTGCTGTAGGGACGAGTACTTTCGCCGCCGACGTCCAGAATCGTCGCGCCGTCCTCAGCCAGCTGCATCGCGTGGTCGGTCGCGGCAACGGTGCTATTGAATTTGCCTCCGTCGGAGAAGCTGTCGGGTGTGACGTTGACGATGCCCATGATCGCTGGGCCTTGCGAGAAGTCCAGCGTGCGCGTTTTGAGTTGCCAAGAAGTTGCGGGCATTGTGTGGAGCAGAAGAAAAATCGGGAGTGAGGTTGCGATGAGGAGATTGTAGTCCAAGGGCGCCGGCCATTGGGGTTCTTACTTTACAGAGCCAAAGCTGAGCCGCGAGGCGTTAGCCCAATGGCATTAATTTCAGGGTCGCACTTATTAAAACACGCCGCATACCCCGAATGGGGGCAAAGCAATTAGCCGGAGGTCGAGCGTAGCGAACACCTCCGGATCAGTATTCTCATAACTTTTCGACCCTGAAATGGTCGTAGCAAGTCGTAAACTTAGGGCTAATGCTGCGACACCCTATCGGGGTCGAACGATATAGTACTCAATTTCCGGTGGTGTTCGCTACGCTCAAACCACCGGCTAATAGCTGTTATCCTTTCAGGATATTTCTCAAGTAAGTGTCATTGGGCTAGCGCCTTGCCGCTGAACGGGGGACGTCGGTGGTTTCGTTTAACGATTAGCCGGCAGACATCTGCGTTTAGCATCGTCATACGCGGTCGCCTACCGGCTTGTCGTTAAACAGCCAGCGTGCTCCGATTTCGGCTCGTTTTTGGGCCCGATTTTGGCCTGTTTAAAGTGGTCATCTTGCATTGTGAAATGCTGCTGCGATGGTACAATTTGGGTTTGCGAAAAAGCGGTCAAAAACACCGTTTTTTGCGACGTTTTTGACGGCTGCCGGTGTGAATTTTTTGCATTTTTGGCTCGCCGTTTTAACTCGACAACAACTTGGTAATCGCTCGACCAAACCACGGTCATTTTCGCCGGTCCTAACTGGCGATTTCGATCACCAAGGCATCATCAGCTACGGCTCATTAAACTAAGGCCCTTTCCACAAAGGCACACAATTGTCTAACGATACGCCCGAAGATCCTAACGACGAAATTGAAAATGGCGGCCCCGAAGATGGCACCGATGGTTCAACCGTGTCCAATCCGGGCACCTCGATCGTTAATATGCCGATCGAAGAGGAACTCAAATCCAGCTATTTGACTTACGCGATGTCGGTCATCATCTCTCGCGCGCTACCTGACGTGCGGGATGGGCTCAAACCGTCTCAGCGCCGGATTCTGGTCGCGATGAATGACTTGAACCTTTCCCCCGGTGCAGCGCGGGTCAAATGTGCCAAGATCTCTGGCGACACCAGCGGTAACTACCACCCACACGGTGAAAGTGTCATCTATCCGACGCTGGTGCGGATGGCCCAAGAATGGAATATGCGGCATACGCTGGTCGACAAACAAGGGAACTTTGGTTCGATCGCCGG
Organism: uncultured Pirellulaceae bacterium; assembly: GCA_937942355.1. Taxonomy (GTDB): domain Bacteria; phylum Planctomycetota; class Planctomycetia; order Pirellulales; family Pirellulaceae; genus Mariniblastus. Next base: position 2,279 of record CALDEW010000285.1, read on the forward strand.
TCTGCCTCCCGCGGCGATGCGATATACCGAAGCCCGCATGTCGGGCGTCGCGGCGTTGATGCTGGAAGATATCAAGCTCGACACGGTCGACTTCCAGCCAACCTATGATGAACGCCGGATGGAACCGACCGTTCTGCCCAGTAAGTTCCCCAACCTGTTGGTCAACGGATCCAGTGGTATCGCCGTATCGATGGCGACGTCGATCCCACCGCATAACTTGGGCGAAGTCTGCGACGCGGTGGATCTGCTGATCGATAACCCCGAAGCCACGGTCTCCGAGATCATGACCGTGTTACCGGGGCCCGATTTCCCGACTGGCGGAATCATTTGCGGCCGCGCGGGAATTTTGAAGTCCTATCACAACGGTCGCAGCACGATCCGCGTGCGCGCTTTGTGCGAAATCGAAAGCTACAAAAAAGGGAAATCGACTCGCAACCGCATCGTTGTTAGTGAATTGCCGTTTCAGCAGACGCGCGACAGCGTCGTTGAAAAGATCGCCAAACTGGTCAAAGAAGACCGCGTCAAAGGCATCGTCGATATCAAGGATCTCAGTGATCTCAAAGATCCGGTCAAGCTTTACATTGAACTCAAGAACGATGCTGATCCAGAAATCGTCCTGAACCAGTTGTATAAGTTCTCGCCACTGCAGACGTCGTTCTCGATGAACTTCATGGCGCTGGTTGACGGGAAACCGCGTGAGCTGTCGATCAAAGATTTCTTGCGCGAATTTTTACGTCACCGGGTCGAAGTGATTCGTCGGCGGACAGAGTTCTTGTTGGCGCGGGCGCGGAAGCAGAAGCATACGATCGAAGGTTTGTTGATGGCGTTGGCCGACATCGACAAGATCATCAAAATCATTCGCGGCTCCAAGACGCAAGCCGAAGCGAAGGTTGCGTTGATGGGCGTCGAATGTCCTGGTTCCATGATGAAGCAGGCGCTTGGCGAAGACGGGTTTGCCATCTTCCAAGAGGAACGTGGCGAAAAAGACGTCTATAACCTGACCGCGATCCAAGCCGACGCGATTTTGCGGATGACGCTGGGGCAGTTGGTCAACCTGGAACAAGAACGACTTGGCGACCAACACGCGAAGTTGTTGGCGGAGATCAAAGAGTACCTGCGGATCCTGTCCGACAAAGCCAACATTATGGCGATCATCAAAGAGGACATGGCCGAGATCAAGCGCAAGTACGCTGATAAACGCCGGACGCGGATGACCGACGAAGAGGTTTCGGACATCGACATGGAGGATTTGATCGACGAAGAGAACATGGTCGTGTCGATCAGTCACCGTGGATATATCAAACGCACGCCCGTCAGCACGTATCGGGCTCAGAAACGCGGCGGCACAGGGATCAAGGGTGCCAAGAGCGAAGACGAAGATCCGATCGAACACGTTTTCGCCGCCAGCACGCATGCGTACCTGCTGTTCTTTTCGGACAAAGGGAAAGTCTATTGGTTGAAGGTGTTCCAGTTGCCGCAACTAAGCCGTGAGAGTCGCGGTCGGGCGATTGTGAACCTGTTGTCGCTGGATGAGGGCGAATCGATTGCCTCGTGCCGTGCGATCCAGGACTTCAGCGCCGAGGACCATTACTTGATCATGTGCACGCGCAAAGGTCTGGTGAAGAAGACGCCTCTGGTCGCTTATAGTCGTCCTCGGTCTAATGGAATTATCGCGATCAAATTGCGCGAGGACGATTCGTTGATCAAGGCCGTTGTTGCCAAAGCGGGTGATGAACTGGTGATGGCGACGGCGGACGGGATGGCGATCCGGTTCAAGGAATCCGACGCGCGTCCGATGAGCCGCAACACCAGCGGTGTGAAGGGGATTTCTCTTCGGGCTGGTGATGAGGTCGTCGGGATGGTGGTTGCGGAGCCTGGATCGACGCTGTTGACGGCTTGCGAAAAAGGTTACGGCAAACGGACGTTGTTCGGCCCGAATCAGGCGGAATTAGAAGCCGGCGATTCTGAGGGTGAAGATGAGACCAGTGGTTCAGCGCGATATCGGACTCAGAACCGTGGCGGAAAAGGTCTGCGCGATATTAAGACCACCGAACGCAATGGCAAGGTAATCAGCATCGTGACCGTCAATGACGAAGACGAGTTGTTGCTGATGACCAGCGGCGGAAAGATTCAGCGGATCGCGTGCAGCGATTTGGGTGTGATCGGACGTAATACTCAGGGCGTTCGGATCATGCGTTTATCTGAAAGTGATACGTTGGCGGTGATCGCGCGTGTGCCGCGTGATGAGAATGAGGGTGATGAAGCGGTTGATCAAGCCGGCGATGGTCCTCAATCTGATGGCGATGTGGCGGCGGCTGATGCTTCAGATACGCCTGATGCTTCAGATACGCCTGAAGTTACGGATTCGGATTCGAAACCGGCCGAAGGTGATCAGGAGTCGTAGGCGGAGTTGTTTCGATTCACTTGTTTGCGGTTCAGGCGTGTGTTTAGATCGCTACGCGAAGTCGGAGTGCGTTTTAGTGCTGAAAGCACGACATGTAATAACCATGGACGCAAGTCCATGGACGCAAGTCCATGGATTGGGAGGAAGGTCAACGACAAGTGCTGGAAGCACGAAATGTGTGGCCCCTAAAATGAATGCCGTCCTTTCAGGACTTGAAGAATTCAAAGGGCAATTTTCCCTCGGACTGGCGTCCGAGGCTTTTGCATGGCATCACTTCGTGATTCACAAAACGCGTCGAAAAAATCCACTACCGCTTCCGCGCTGTCGTCCAGATTTCGGCGGCTTGGCGGCGGAGTTGGTCGGCGTGTTCGTAAGCCTCGATCGTTTCCAAACGCCCCGCGAGTTGTTCCAGTTCGCGTGCGCAAGTCCGAAGCTCCTCGGTGCGGTAAGCGTAATTCGATTGGGTTTGGCTGGAGGCACTGGCTGGAAGAGATGGCTGAGACGGTTCCGAGATCGGACTACCTTTGGTTTCTTGCTCGGCCATCACGCTGCGTAGCTCTTCGTTGAACAGTTCTTCGGGAGAGGCTTGTCTTTCGGTTGTTGCCGCTTCGTCTTGGGGTGCTGTGATTTCGATTGCGCCAAAACTTGGCATCTGATCAACGTCTTTGAGCGTTTCGGAAATTCCGCCCCCCAATTGATCGCGAATCTGTTTGATCTCGGCCATGATGTCTTCGTCGATCGCCGCCGGGGCAAGCGCCATTTCGTCGTCCGAAACGTTTTCGGATGGGGCTAATGTTGGTGGCTCTAGGGGCAGTTCGTCAGATGGAGCTTCCTCGGATGAAACTTCGTCCAAGGAAAGGGCAGATAATGAAGTTGGTTCCGCCAGCTCCATTTCCGCGAGCTCTGGCTGCGCAGGGGGGGCTTGCTGCGGAAGTTCGGGTGTCAGAGGCTGATCGGCCGGTATTTCTTGTTGTGGAGGGTCACTTTTTTCTTTATTAGCGAAGGAACTTTCTGAGCTTTTCGGCGTCTCATTAGGTACGGCATCTGTGGATTTCGCATTTGCTGCCACCGGCGCTGATTCGGCCTCTGACTGTAATGCTGGTCCCGGAGGAATTGGAAAGTTCGTTCTCGGGATTTTGTCAGGACGTTGGCTCTGCGGTGGTTGCTGGTTGGACTGTGACGGGTTTTGGTTTTGATCAGAATTCGACACCGGCGGCGGTGGATTAACGGCTTCGGGACGGCCCAGCGGCGGCGCGGTAACCGAGGGACCGATGACTCGTTCACCGTTGATGATTTGGCCGGGGTAGATTTGTGGCACACTATTGCGTTGCTGGAAGTTTGGGTTGAAGTAACGCGGTTGGTATATCAATGTCCCATCGGGTCGCATTTGATAAACCTGTGCCATCGTTGCGGCCGAAAAAAATGAAACGAAGACAGCGGCAACGAAACAATAGCAAAACAATTTGGCGGGAGAGAGTAACGAATGCATAACATGAGAACCTTAGAAGATATCAACATTTTATTGCTGCCAGATTTGACCGGCAGCGTGCTTGCCGTGGCCAGCGATATGTTGAAGGTACCCGATTGGTGGATTGTGTCCACTCGTATTTGACGGTCGTTTTTTCTTTGCTTTTTTTCGCTTTGAGGAGGATAATTTTGAATCCAATTCACGTCTGTTTTACATCTGTTTGTGGACAATGCGATCACGCCTGTTTTAAGGCGTTTGCTTTGCAACTTTGAACTGCTGGGCGTGCGTTTGCTTGAATCATTGTGAAAACGTTGCTCAACGAACCAGCGGCTAGCGCCTTGCCGCTAACTTTGGGGTGGGGAGCGTTTGTCCGAAACGTTGTGAGAACGTTGATCTGCGAACCAGCGGCTAACGCCCAGCCGCTAACATGGGCGGGGTTTCACCTAAAGCGAGTGTCATTGGGCGATGGCCCCTACAACTGCCAGATTGGACTAGAATTTTCACTCTCGTGGGCCGTTTTGCGTAACAAAGATCCTAATTTGAGATAAAATTGAACTAAAAGCGACTGCCGCGATGGGTTACTCCACGCTAGGTAAAAAGATAAAACGATTGAGAGAGATCATGAAAAAGTTTTCTGCCGCATCCACATTCGCCAAAAGCGCTTTGGGAACATTAGCGATTTGTGTCAGCGTCTGCTGTCTTTGTGTGATGGCAGCGGAGTCCTGTTGGGCTCAAGATGCAGCGCCGAAGTACAAGACGATTCCGACCAACGCCAAGTATCGCGATATTGATACTTCGGATTTGTCCCCTGAAGAGCGCAGGGTTGCAACTAAGAAAAATTCCGAATCACGTCGCGCACGCACTGAAGCCAAGACTGCTGCCAGAAAAGGCATCGAAAGTAACAACATTGACGCGGCGAAGCCTTACTTGAACGGCTACATCTACCCGCGGATGACGCAACCGGAGGCACTGTCCGAGGCCGGCACGATGCGGGACAGTTTCTTTCGTACTTACTTGCGTCCGGATCTGAATCCGGGGGCTCGCCAACAATTGATCAACGGTTCTATTCTTCCGGCGATGAAGACGATCGCCAACGGTGCCGATTACTACCCCGCAGCGCGACTCAATGCGATTGCGATGATTGGTCGAATTGATGACCGAGGCTTGGTGCGTAGCGGAAGTGAAGCAACGCCTCCGATTCCCTCTAGTGCCGCGTTTCAGTTTCTCTCAGGCACGCTTAACAACGCGCAGATTCCTCCCTATTTAAAAGCGGCTGCCATGCAGGGGCTTGTGCGGCACCTTAAGATTGACCGCGCCGCACAAGGACGGTTGCTCGACGCTGGTGCTCGCAATACTCTGACGACCTTTGCCGTTAACACGATTCAGGAGAAGACGCCCGGCCAAGATAAATGGCAGCCCGAGTTGAGCTATTGGCTGAAACGACGTTCGGTTCAACTCATTGGCGAAGTCGGAACACCAGGATCCGGCGGGAAGCTGATTGATTTGCTGATGAGTGTTGCCAATGACGACACGCAAACGTTGTGGATGCAATTCGACGCGGTGCAGGCGCTGCGAAAAATAAATTTCACGGGCGTTCCTGGGGACAAGGCCTCCGAAGTTGTGCTTTGTGCCACAAACTTTCTTCAGCGTTCTTTGGAACAGGAAGCGCGCCGTATTCAATCTCTGGTTGATGATCTGGTTTATCAGGGCATCCTGTATGGTGATATTGACTACGAAGTTGAAGGCACGAGATACAAAAAGAACATTGGAAAATCCGGCAGCATGGGCGGCATGATGGGGGGGCTAGGCGACGAAGAAATGAATGGCGGCATGAGAGGCATGTTTGGTAGGCCCGGCGCTGCTTCCGACGAGCCTCCTGCGATTTTGGTTGAACTTCCCAACTACCAACTGAACTTGATTCGTCGTCGCATGAAAATCTTGGCCCACACATGCAACGATTTGCTGGCCAACGCGAAAGGACTGGCTCCGGCGACGGGTGAAAAAGAAAAGCAATTGGTTTCTAAGATTGGAAATTTCACCGAAAAGTTTATGAAGGATTCCAGTACGGGCATCATCAATCTGGACGATGATCTAGAGGAACAAGAGCAGCGCGAAAGTTACACGTCCCAGTTGCGGACAATTTGCAAGGACGCCGCCGATAAGGTGCAGAACATGATCGCATCCTACAATGGAAATGGTAACAACGCCATCGCTCCGCAATCTCCGGTCGTTGACCCGGGCGACCCGCTGAACGGTTTGGGCGGGTAGTTTTTTTTGGGAGCCTGATTTAGTCGAGCACTGCAGGGCTCTCGACTCGGAGAGTCGAGTTACGTGAAACGACTCTCCGAGTCGTCTGTCTAACCGATTGGCGAACTATGTCCCAGTTCCTCATTATCACAACCACCTCCGATACCGAGGATGTGCTCAACCGTATCGCTGACCGTCTGGTGGGTGAACAGTTGGCCGCGTGTTGCCAGATTTCTCAGCCCATCAAGAGCGTCTATCGGTGGAACGGCAAGGTTGAATCTGCTGCCGAGTTTGAACTGAAGATCAAAACAGCGGTGGCGAAATTTGACGAAGTTTCCAGCGTCATCAAATCGCTGCACAACTACGATGTTCCTCAAATCGTTGCCGTAGATGTGTCGCATATCGAAGCGGCGTACGGCGATTGGGTGCGCGAAAGCCTATCGTAGCTTGGGCTCTTCGCCTTTTAATACCTCACAAATCTTAAGCTACGCTTCGTTCGGTCTTGCCTCGGTGGGAGTGAGCAACTGACAGGCTACAAGAACACACGACAAAAACCCTTTTGCTCCCCGTCGGGCTTGTCTTGGACGGAAGCCATGATTTTCCAAGTAAAGAATCGTTGCTTCCGCCGGGACGAGCCCAACGGAGAGCCGTTTACCAAGAGAAACGTGGTGGTAGCTTGTCAGTTGTGATTCCGACCGGGACAAGCCCGACGGAAATCCAGGTTGCAAAATAGATGTGGGGTATAAAAAGGCTCTTAGCCCAACGAGTGCGCGGACAGCGGAGCCACCGCTATGGAAGTTACGACTTCGCGTAGCCGTACTTTTTAGGTTCCGCTTTGGCCGATAGTGCCTTGCGGTCGATTAAGGGTTCGATGGCTGATTTGCCCAAAAGATCGCCCAGTCGCTGTTGGATTTGATCGTTGATTTCGATACCACGATTGGATGTTAATTGCACGCGCATCCCGTCTTCGAGAATCAAATCAATTTCCAATTTCTTGGGACCGGGATAGCCGCGAATAATCTCATAAGCCGTCTTGAGCGTGTCGGCGGGGTGGGATTGTTGGTCGATCATGATTTTGAGCCCATACGACATGTTGCCGCTGAGCCCGTCGATGGGGACGACTTTGTCGATGATCAGATTCGCTTCATCGCCGCCTCGGTAGTCCAATCGTCCCTGCACCACGACGACCGCATCGGGCACGATGAATTGACCAAAGTTTACAAAATCACTTGGCCACAGAATGCTACGGATGGCTCCTTCGACGTCTTCCAGATCGAACATTACGTATTTGGTCGGTGAATTTGGATCGCGCGGGTTTTTCACATGCGATTGTTTTACCGACGCGACCATACCGCCCATCGTAACGCGGTCACGGTCTTTGGTGCCTTCAAGATTGCCCGTGGTGTGCGAAGCGAATGACTTGAGCCGATTCACGTACTGGGCCAGCGGGTGGCTGGTTAAGTAAAAGCCCAGCACTTCCTTTTCACAGGTCAGCATGAAACGTTCTTCCCAATCGGGAACCTCTGGCAGATCAAAGGAGGTTTCCTCACCGTCATCTGAATCATCATCGTCGCCACCGAAGAGCGACTTTTGCCCGCTGAGTTTATCCTTCTGCGCTGAAGCGCCGACCTGGATGGCTTTGTCTAGCACGGCGGTCAACTGGGCGCGCGTTGCACCAAAACAGTCCATCGCACCGGCTTTGATCAGCGTTTCGATCGACGACCGGCTACATTTGCTGGATTCGATCCGTTCGCAGAAATCAAAGATGTCTTTAAAGGGGCCGTTTTCCTGACGCTCGGTCATGATCGCTTCAGCCGCCGACACGCCGCAGCCCTTGATCGCAGAAAGGGCGAAGGTAATTTTGTTGTCGACCACGGCAAAGTAGACGTCCGACGTATTGACGCTGGGCGCGACGTATTCGATTTCCATTCGAATACAATCTTCTAAGTGTTCGACCAGATCGTCCTTGCGGGTGAAGTTTCGGCCAGGGATATCGCCGGTCAGCAGCGCCGCCATGAATTCGACGGGGTAATGCGATTTGAGGTAGGCCGTTTGAAACGCCAACATCGCGTAGGCGGTTGAGTGGCTTTTGTTAAAACCATAGCCGGCGAACTTGATGATCATGTCCCACAGGTCTTGGGCTTCTTTTTTGTTCAGTCCGTTTTCGACCGCGCCGGACATGTACTGTTCGTAGTTCTGCGCGATCAGGGCTTCTTTCTTTTTACTGATCGCCTTAATGCAAGTG
>CALDEW010000286.1 GCA_937942355.1 uncultured Pirellulaceae bacterium
AGAATCCGGGCTGGATGTGTGATGTTCGATAATCGCTTCCAAACCCAGATAAGGATGGATTGCGTCGGCACCGAAACCTGTCAGCAGGCAATGGTGATGTACTTCTCGTGCTTCGCCAGATTCAACGACGATTCCAATTTGTGTTCGTAGTTGCTTTTCAACCAAGTGATGATGAACGGCACTGGTTGCCAACAAAGCGCTCAGCGGAACGCGATCCTTACTAATGCCTCTATCGGACAGGATCACCAACGCACATCCGTCAGCGATAGCCTGTTCGGCTTCGGTGCGGATCCGGTTCACGGCATCATGGAACCCTTGTTCGCCGGCGGAGGCTTCAAACGTGATGTCAATCACGCGCGACGTCCAACCGCGATGGTCAAGATTCTTCAGCGCTGCCATTTCGTTGAAGTCCAGGATCGGCGTGTGCAACAACAAGCGGTTGCACTGTTGTTCAGTGGTTTCCAGTAGGTTACCTTCGGGGCCGATAAAGCACTCCACTGACATCACGATCTCTTCTCGGATCGAGTCGATCGGCGGATTGGTGACCTGAGCGAAAAGTTGCTTGAAGTAGTCGTAGAGTAGACGCGGTTTGTCGCTGAGACACGCCAACGCCATGTCATCGCCCATCGAACCGATCGGGTCTTTCTTGACCTTGACCAGCGGCAACAGCATGAAATCCATGGTCTCGTTGGAGTAACCAAACGCCCGCATTTGAGCAAGTCGCTCTTCGTCGCCCAGGAATTCAGGAGGCGTGTGCGCTGGGACATCTTTGAATTCAAGCCGCTGATTGGTCAGCCATTGGTTATACGGACGCCGGTTTGCGATCACATCTTTGAGTTCGGCATCGTCGATGATGCGTTGGTTATCGAAATCGACCAAGAACATCTTGCCCGGTTGCAGGCGTCCCTTGCTTTTGACATTTGCGGGGTCGATGTCAAGCACGCCGACTTCACTGGCCATGATGACGCGATTGTCATTGGTTACGTAGTAACGGCTTGGGCGCAGACCGTTGCGGTCGAGCACAGCGCCGATAATGTTGCCGTCGGTGAATGAAATTGACGCGGGGCCATCCCATGGTTCTTGAAGGCAAGCATGGTACTCGTAGAAGGCGCGTTTGTTCTCGGGCATGCTGGCATGGTTTCGCCAAGCTTCGGGAATCGACATCATGACGACTTCGGGAAGATCGCGACCGGCCATCATCAACATTTCCAAAGCGTTGTCGAATTCGCCGGAGTCGCTGCAACCCTCTTCGATGACGGGCATGACGTTCTTCATGTCATCGCCAAAGGATTCGCTGGCCATCAAACCTTGGCGAGCAGTAATCCAGTTACGGTTTCCGCGCAGCGTGTTGATTTCGCCGTTGTGGGCCATCCAACGCAGGGGTTGGGCGCGAGACCACGCTGGTAACGTGTTGGTTGAGAATCGAGAGTGCACCATCGCGAGATGGCTCTTGAAGTTCTCGTCACGCAGGTCAGTGAAGTATTCGGGAAGCTGTGCCGTTGAGAGCATCCCTTTGTAAACCATGATGCGTGAAGACAACGTACAAGCGTAGAACTCTTCGGTGGCACCTTCGTTTTTTTCCCGCACGATTCGAGTCGCGACCTTGCGGATGACGTAGAGGCGTCTTTCGAATTCGTCTTGGTCGATACCTTCCGCTGGAGCAATGAACGCCTGTTGAATATCGGGTTCAGCGCGCAAGGCGGTTGCGCCGATACCGGCACGTTTGGCATCGGTGGGAACCTTCCTCCAGCCGACAAAACGTTGGCCGTACTTTGCGGTGGTTTCCTCAAGTGTCTTTTTGGCGAAAGTTGTGGTGGGTTCGTCTTCTGAAAAGAATATATTGCCCACCGCGAAGAACGAATCTCCAACGTCTAAATTGTTGTCCGAAGCAACTTGCTTCATGAACTCGACCGGCATCGCGATCAAGATACCCGCACCATCGCCGGTATTCTGTTCGCATCCGCAAGCACCTCGGTGCTCCATGCGGCTCAGAATCGAACACGCATCGGCCACGATATCGCGGGTGGCGACTTTATCGATGCGAGCCACGAAGCCGACTCCGCAGCTGTCGTGTTCGAATTCGGGCGCGTAAAGCGTGTCTGAGTTGTCGAAATTCTGGTTAAATTTAGCCAAGTAAATCTCCCTTATTCAGCGTGATCCTAGATCGGTGCAACGCGGTGGCGACGGCCATTTTTTTCGGCAGGTCGCTCGCGATCCTCTATTACAATCTCTAACTGTCTATTTATCAAACGGCTTCTTCAGGCAATGGTTGCTGGGGGCCCGTTAAGTCTGTCTTAAGGGCGAAGCCCTGGTAAACTTTTTGGCGTAGCTGAAAAATATGCCGATCAAGCCGCCTTTACGGACTTGCTTGACCACTAAGGAGCGCTATCTAACGCCCAATCCCTGACAGCTCCGGCACTGAATTTTAAGCTGCAAAAACGAATCGCGAAATGCTGAACACGGTGGGTGTTATTGTCGCAGAGCGTCGGTGGGTGGAGCCGGCATCGCTTGCTTCAAATCCGAAACTGTCGGCGCTCCCGCGCGCACCGAGCGGACTTGGCCCTGTTGGTCAACGATGACGTAGGTGGGCAAGACGTCGAGGCCAAGTTTCTCGCTCACGATGAGGCTAAAACGATCTTTCAACCCTTCTGCCTTGCCCAATGTATAAGGTGGTTTGAACTGATCGACATAGGATTGTAAGGCTTCTTCAGATTCCGATGGATCAATCGGGATGGCTACAATTTCTAAATCCTGAGAGGAGAACGCGCTACGCAACAGATTCAGTTGCGGAATCTCGTTTTTGCAGTTCGGGCACCAGGTCGCCATCGAGATGAAAACGGTGATCTTGGGCTCAGACGCGTTTGGCTCAAGAGGCATTTTGCGGCTCTCAAATTTTGCAGCTGAGGAAGCCGCCGGTGGTGAGGCGCGATAGTCTTTGGCGATAAAACCTGCGCCTTCAGGAGCTTCGGTTTGATTTTCGTACACCGTGACAAGATCGCCGGCTTTGAAGTCCTCAAACGATTGCTGGATTCCCGAAGGCCAGAGCACCTCAATTGAATCGACCACCGTGTTCTGGCCCAAACCGAAAAAAAGTGTGCTTGAATTCTGAGCCGCTAATCCCTCGCCGCAGTTCAATTGTCGCACGAGCGTTTGGTTGGGAAGCTTGACAGTCACTCGTGCTCCGATGCCATTGCGGGAACTGTACTGAGCCGAAGGTTGGTCCGTTTGATTGCCGCCGACGAGTTTCACAGCCAGCATTTTATGTTTCGCTGCGGGCAACGTTTGTTGTCCTTGTTGATTGCGGAAAAGACTAAGGACGGGCGTGTTGATGTTCAGCAACGCGATGTCCTGCCAACCGTCTCGGTCGTAATCCAGTACCGCGAAGCAGCGACCATCTTGTATGGAATCGATTCCCGAAATCCCCGATATGTCCTCAAACTTTTTGCCGTTGATATTTTGAAATAGATGGTTTCGTTCGTTTCCACTGAATGAGAGTTTTCCTCGTTCGAGCGTCGGTAAGGTAAAACGATTGACGAATTGCTTCTCGCGACCTGTTAATGGGTTTTTATCCCAAGCAATTGTATTGGAATAGGTTTTGTCTAAGTTCTCATCGGATTGCACGACCGTGCGCCAGTAGTTACTTCACAAATCCAGGTCGACCGAAATATCTGATGGAGCTGTGTAGTAACCGCTGGTGGCATAGAGGTCACGGAATCCATCGTTATCGAAGTCAAAGAACTGGCCTCCCCACGACCAACCAGATTTGGCGACCTTAAGTTTGGGGGCTTCGATTCCCGAAACCAGAGAGAACTTGCCGTTTTCAAAACGGTAGAGGAAATTGCCGTTAGCCATCTCGCGTAGACGAGGGTCGAGGTTCTCAACTTGGCTGGTGATGCGTTGCCCGGCTTTGCTGTACATATTAGAAACATACAGGTCGGTTTGGCCATCGTTGTCATAATCTCCCCACGAGACACCCATGCCAAACCCCATTCCAGTCAGTCCTGCTGACTGTGTGATGTCAGTGAATCCTGCCTCTTGGTCGTTTCTGAAGAAGTTGTCGGGGCCGTAATCGTTGGCAACATACAAGTCCTGATCGCCATCAAGGTCGAAGTCATTCCAGGCGGCTTGAAATGACATGCGCCATAATTGAAGTTTGGGGTTCTCTTGGGCGGGCCGAAATTTCCCTTGCCCTATGTTTTCGAGCAGCAAGTTCGGCGGTCCAGCACGGTTGATGAACCGATTGGAGTCTTTATTGCGGCGAGTGAACTCTTCACCTTCTTGCGGCGTCAAAAACAGATCAACCCAGTGCGGTTTGTTGGAGGTTTGGAAACGGTTCGTTTCTTCGATGGGGCTGTAAGTACACAGGTAGATATCCAACAATCCGTCGTTATTGAAGTCAGCGGTCGAGACTGACGAAACCAGCGCCGGCAGCGCTGCGGAAACGTTTTGCTTAGTCCGATCGACAAATTTGCCGTTATCGTTGACCAGATACATGGAGTTTTGGCGGGCTCTTCCCAGGATCAGGTCTTGGTCGCCATCGTTGTCGAAGTCTGCAAAGATTGCGCTGGTAGAATCGCCAAGGATATCCAGCCCATAATCGGCTGCGACTTCTTCAAAGGTCCCATCACCCTTGTTTCGAAAAAGCATATTTGACCCGTGCTGCATCGCGATGTAGAGGTCATCGAACCCGTCATCGTCAATGTCGACTACGGATATTCCGGGATGTTCGAGCGTTACATCTGGAAAGAAAAGAAGGTACTGTTGGCCGGGCGGAAAAAAGTAATCCTTGCCCGCCATCAGGTCGGAAGTGATTGCGGTGTGTTTGGAAATCGTCGCACGGGTTAGCGTGTCGCGG
>CALDEW010000287.1 GCA_937942355.1 uncultured Pirellulaceae bacterium
TCGACGTGCTCGGGCAACAGCTTTGACGCCAAAAGTCGCAAGTAGGCGGCGTGACTAATGTGATGGGATGTCATCAAATCGGAAACTTGATCAAGATCCGGACGTATGACCTGTACCGAGATTGGCAGCCCAAACAGCGTCTCACGCAGTGCTCCCCAACTTGATTCGGAAATCCCACCGTCCAGCAAGACGACCTGCAGCTGGTGCCCTTTGGCAAGATTCGATGCCGCCGAATGAAGGGTCACCGCCAAAGGTTTGACATAATTCTCGTCCGCCGCGCAGAGCACGATCGGAGATGTCGCGGTGACATCCAATTGCAGCTCGTGTTTTCGCGACGTGATTTGGATCATGTGTCTTGTATATCAATTTCGCGCGGCAATCCCGTCCACCTGCCCTGCGCCTCAACTACCTTTTTCTATGACGAACTGTCGGGGTGGACTTTGGGTCGAATGTTCTGCAACGTCGCCAGCACACGTTCGCGAATTCGGACGATCGGACCCGCGATGGGATGTTCGTGGATCTCATCAAAAATCTGATGGGCTTGTTTCAATTCGGCTTCCAGTTCCCGAATCCGAAAGTTCAAATGGTCAACATGCCGGCGGGAGTGAGCCAACTGCGTCTGGGTTTCTAATAGGTCGGTTTCTGAGAACTCTGGCGCCGACGGAAACATGATGCGTGAATCAAAACGCAGCGGAGATGCGACCGGCATCGGTAATAGATTCGGCGGAAAACTTAAAGCCTGTCCAGACGCAACTTGCGCGACCGCCAATTCCTGCATCGAACGCACCAAGGCAACCAAACGATCCGACGCCAACGACTCACGATAGAGGATCTGTTGCAGCTGCTGGTTTTGAAAATGCAGCTTGCGATCGTCGGGTTGCTTCAACTGCTCCACCACGGTCGCCAACTGCGATGCATGTCTGACGTTCCAAGGTAAATTAAGATAGCTAGGGCAATCAAAATAATTTAACAGCGCCGTAGGCTTCCCACACAGCATCGACTCGACAACTGCTGTCGAAGGCGTGCTCAAGACAGCATCAATTTCGTTTAACTGATCATGCAACTGCATCCCGGTCAGGTCTGAGGTCGAATTTTCAACACCGACGTGTTCATCTAAACCGCCCGTCAATCGCCAGATGATTTCAACCGAATCAACATTGGCATCGGCGTAGGTTTTACAGTCGGCAATCGCTTGACGGACTGTCGCCCACTGCGAATCGGTAAAGGCGGGCGTTTTTGCGGTCATCACCAACAAACGAAAGCGGTCGTGTTTTTTCGGAGAGGCTGCCGGCGATTTCCGATTTATGTAGCGATCAAACCGAGGCACGCCAACGATTTCGGTTTTGCCATCGTTGCCCCAACCGTTCAAAACACGCGCCTGATTTTCTCCAATGCAAGCCACCTTATGCGAAAGCACCGGCCGCATCGCGAAGGGACACGCGACCTCGTCGGATCGGTTCTCCCAAGCGTTTCGCCATTCAAGAATTCCGTCGACCATATAGACCGTCGCGACGTTCTTTTGTTTGAGCTCTGTGATGGATTGGCGGAAACGATCGAAATGCTCCGAAAAGAACATTGCCACGTCGCCTGCTTTGGCAAGGCTGACAATTTCGCCGGCGTCGACGATACGGACTTTCAGCGCGTCCGACACTGGCCGAACGTGATGTTCGACTTCCGCAGAAGTCCCAACAAAGAAGACGTTTGATGTTCGCATTGCTTTAATCCAGTCAGCCCTTTCCAGTCAGCCTTTAAAAGGCACTGGCATCGATGACGGTGCCATCGTTGCGCGAACATAACTGAAAAAGTGTCTCAGTTGAAACGTCGACCGAAACGGAGTGAACACTGCTATCTCCAAAAACAAAATTCACCGATCCCGAATGAGCACTCCCGAAGACAGGCATCAACCCAGCAGAAATTATTTCGTTTGGCGTTTTCGCCAGTCCTAAATTGCCGCCGCCTAACCGCATGAACGTGGCGGGTTCGTCGCCATTGTATATGCTGCCATCGCCAAAGCCCCCGGACATCCCGAGCTGTTTGGAGTTGACGAATTTTTCCCCAACGAAAATCGTATTCGAGGAACCGTCGGTCAAGTCTTGAAAACCGTACCGTCCTTTAATGGATTCAATCAGCCTGTTGTTACTGCTGACGGGATTGTCGCGTCCCAAACCGCTATTGAAGACACCATCGACAGGTTCGGTGAAGAGTGCCCACCGAAGCGGGAGATGCAAGTGTGTGCCTGCGTTGCCCGCATAGTCGCCAACGGCTCCGGTCAATTGATCGTCTCTTTCTTCGATGCTGAGCATCGGTCCGGCTCGGCGGGATGGGCACAGCATTATCGGTACGCTTTCCGCGATCACTTCGGGATCTTGATCGGCGTAACGCGCTTGGAGGTCGAAGCGATTGGCGAGATTCTGTTGCTCCATGTACTGCATCAGAAGAACCGGCCATGTCAGAAAAAGATCTGCGGGGCGCGATGGAGGAATGCGCATTAGCGCACTTTCGTAATTATGGGTCGCAATGCCGATCTGCCGAAGATTGTTCAGGCACTGAGTATTCCGCGCCGCTTCGCGCACGTTCTGAACCGCTGGCAGCAACATACCGACCAACAGGCCAATGATGGCAATCGTGACCAGCAGTTCGACAAGCGTAAAAGCAGTTCGTTGATGAGTCATGGAGAATGAACAAGTGCGAAAGTAAGGTCAGTGGTGTTTGAGCCGCTCTATTTTAGGTGAAAAGTAGATAGAACAAGGCAAAAATAGCCCGTTCGTCGAAAACGATGGACTACGGAGCGCTGTGTTGTACCGTTTTTCTCGATTTTCGCCCAACAGCGGCAGATGGCGAAGCGGAAATGGTAAGGCGGAACGAATCCCGATCCCAATGCATCTACGCAGTTTTTAACCACGGAGTTCACAGAGAACACGGAGTTTCGACGGTCAGTATCTCCGTGATCCCTGTGCTCTCGGTGGTTTAAAAACATTCACTTCAACAATTCCAATAGCGGTCGATAAGTCTGATCAGCGGACCGTTGCGAACTCGCACACGCCGCCAGCCTGACGTGTTCAAAAGATTCGCGCTCTTGGAGCCAATGACGAATCACGCCCGTCATGGCTTCCAATTGATCAACCGCCGTCACACCGTCAACAGGATCTCCCGCCCACCCCGCCGACGTGCAGAGCAAAGGCTTGCCGTAGGCGATGGCTTCGACTGACTTAATCTTCAACCCCGTTCCATAACTAACGGGATTGATGACCGCATCAACTCGAGCGTAAAAATCGCTCACGTCATCTACACGGCCCAACAACGACACGTTCTCAAAGCAAAGATCCGAATCCAACTCGTTGGACGCATTGCCTGCCAAGATTAATTTAACACGCGATTCATTCTGGAACTTCCGCCAGACAACGTCCAAAAATTCATTGACGGCATCCACATTAGAGGCATTGCTGGAACCTAGGTAGCCGAGCGTGAAGACTTCTTGATCGTTCAACGTTTTGGCGTCAATTGGCGCGGCCTCAAACGTTTGGTGTCCTACGACGACGACAGCGCTTTGAGGTGCCATTGTTTTGAACGCGTTTGCTTCGTCGTCTTCAATGGCAATGATGGTGTCGAAAGCGCGAAGCGCCGCCGACTCCTCTTCTGGAGAAACCGCGATCCAATGCGAATGATCATGGTCGGCAAATTCTTTCTGGCGATGCGACAACAAATCGTGAGTGTCGACCAAGCAGTGAATATTTGACCGCAGGTCAACAGGTAACGACTCCACCAAGTACGCCATCGTGATGTACTCGCAGATAATCGAATCGGGTGCAAATTCGACCACCGCACTTTTAAACGCCGATTCGGCCCAAGGCCAACGAAAATCACTCAGTCTCAGTTGTCCCTTTTTTTTGGCCGCTTCACCGCGCCTGCCTCTAAAACTTTGCACGGCGTGTTTCACCGCTTCCATCTGCCACTTGATCTTCCTCGTCAAAGATTCATCGGCCGCTGGTTGATCCGAGCGATGAAACGCGACGTCCAACCCAAGCTGTTCAGTCGTTTTGCGGTCCGATGTTTCCGCGTCACCGGGAAAGAAAACTCGCACCTGATGTCCATGCGTAATCAGCACTTTCACCATCGAAAAAATGCGCTGCTGAGCGCCTGTTTCGCGATTCCAAAACGGCACGATCGTCGCGAACAGAATTTTTTTCATAGCCGCTCAATAATGTGTGCATAGATCAGATGCCAACTGCGAAACAACCACGATGCCGGCCCGCTAAATGTACAAGCAATATAATCCAGAGGAAACCTTGCCGGTTTAAAATCGTCACATCATCTTTAGTGCGCTTGGGTGACCAGGTCGACGATCTCTTTAGCACTCGGGCGATCGTGAGGGTTTTGGCTGGGGTGAAACAGCCGGATAATGCCCTGGGGATCGATCACGATGTCGCCGCCAAGCTGACGGATATCTTTCCCCTGTTTGCCGGGAAGGGTGCCGCTGAAAATGTCAACCAGATAGCTCGCGATTTGCCGAGGACTGCCCAACGCCCACCAACTGCCTTTATCCATCGTATAGTTTCGATAAAGGTCGAAATTGGGGTCCAGTAACAATGGCCATTTCAAATCAAATTTGCTGCGGTAATCGCGAGCCATTTCGGCACTATCGAATGTCACGACTTTGACATCGGCATGCTCTGCCAGTTCCGATTCGAACTTACGCAACTGCGTAAGATGACGACGACACGGCGGTCAGCCAAGATGCCGATGAAACAACAGCACCAACCACCGGCCACGACTGTCATCAAGCCGGTGAAGGTTGCCTTGGGAGTCCGATAGTTCAAAGGGGACGGCGGGTTGACCAATCATAGCAAGGCGTTTTGTTTTACAAACTTGAGGATTAAGTTCTTAAAATTCTAACTCATTCGCCAACTCTCGCGAATACGACGCGATGTTGCCAAATTCGTGACGAACTCGGCACCTCCGCACCCCGATTTTTAATTGCACATCGCGCAAGATACTAATACCATATAAAGGTCAATTGAGGCGATAAGTTCGTGAACAACCTGTTAACCAACGACCAAACGCCGATAGTTAAAATTGTTATCCACCCTCGCGCGAACCTTTTGGTAGTTCAACTCTCTAACATCATTTAGTCAGCTAGTAACCGGTGTGATCATGGATGCCCAAGAGAGAGAGTTAATCGAAAATGTGAAGGCAGCAGCGCAAGACGTGGCGTTTGTCACAATGCGGCACGACCTCGCGTCGTTTACAGCTCAGGTGTTCGGGGATGCTGGCATTGAGCTGCAGGCGATCGGACACATGTTCGGTCATGACAGACTTAACGGTGAATCTCCCAATCAAAATGGTAACGATGAGGTTTACGCTATTGGATTGTTGATGAGAATTGCGGGCCAACTCTTGTCCGCGAGCAATGATTTGTTTTCAGATGGCCGCCAATATGCTGCTGCGGCATTACTGCGCCAACTGGTTGAGGTGGAATACTTGGCATGGGCATTTGAAACACGCGACAAGGATGCCCAACGCTGGCTTCGCAGTACGTTACAGGAACGGAAATCTTTCTTCTCACCGGCGAAACTTCGAGACGCTGCGAACGGGAAGTTTCAGGGACGCGATTACGGACACCATTGCGAATTGGGCGGGCATCCCGTGCCTAGAGCTTCAAAACTCTTCAATGGTGATATCGTTTCCTCGCAATTGATGCTTGTTGACATGCTTGGGCACGTCGGGCGAACGTGGGCCCATTTGCTTTGTTGGGCTGGTGACAATCAATGGTCAGCTCCTATTCAAAATAGAAAATCAGAAATGCACACGCGATTCGACGCTTGGAACTCGACTGACCCACTGGTTGCCGCTGGCGAATCGTGGACGGGTGGATAACAATACGGAGCCGCGGCCCGGTGAGCGTTGCCGTTATCCAACCGAGGGCCTTTTTTGGCTTACTTGCGTTGCGGATAGTTAGCGGCACATCAACGAACACGCAAATTGCTCTTCTTAGAAAACCGAATGAAAACTGGAGAAACTAAATGGCTATGAAAGCACGGCAAGCTCAACTTGACCGCGAAATCGAAGTCGATCGCAAAAAGTTGATTGACGCTTTGAAGGCAAATCGCGAGCGTCACATTGCTCAATACAATGAGGCAGTTGAAGGATATCGCGACGCCGCGTTAGAGATTCTCAACAAGGCGAAATCTTCAGCCGTCGCTCGTATGGAAAAGAATTTTGAGAGAATTCGAGTTGATCTAGAGAATTTCAATCCTGAAGAGGGTGCAAGCGACAGAATAACGTTAATCCAATCGGAAACTGTCGACATGCCAGTGCCGCGGAATTACTCGAAAGATTACGACGCTGCCATAGACATCGCGGAATGGGACGTGAATGATAAATTGAAGCTGTCATTCGCGGAGTTTCAGTGTTTCGTGAGAGACGAATGGGATTGGACAAATGACTTTGTATCCAACTCCGCGATGTACGTCAAAAACTCGAGACAGTAATTAACTGTAAACAAAATTCCATCCGCACGGTTGGACAACAATACGTTGCACACGGAGCCGCGGGCCGCGCGGCTTTTTCTGCTTGCATGTCTTTCGCCGCGGCCCGGTGAACGTTGCCGTTGCCACGCTCAACATGACCCGAGACTTATGACAGCAATTCCCTACAACTGGAACAACTCTAAACGAATCTCGTTTGGCGAAGTGCGTCGTCAGCTTGAGACCGCATCCCTCTTTGGGCAAAAGGAAGTTCTGACATTCATCAGGGGCAATACAAAACGTATCCGCCCTGAGATTGATAGCGATTGGTTGTACGACATACATGCTGGATACTTCCTTTCATGCATCGCGAACCATGCGGCATTTGATTACGACAATGACGACGATAAGATTGATTCGCCTTTTGACGCTGCGTACGGTCTTGTTGGGATCTTCAATTGGTATGCAGCAAGGGAGGATAATGAACTACAAATACGAAACCGTGTTGACGTGATCGAGCACGCATATAAGACGGCTGACCCGGAACACCAGAACATTATCGAAACTGGGTTCTTGGAACACGTTCTCGAATACAAAGCGAATCGCCCACGATTTGCACACTGGAATGACGACAAGACGCTCGCTGCTGCATATGCTGAGTGCTTGAAATGGGGTGAAGCTCATACCAAAGACTGACGCGTGATAACAATACGTTGCCCACGGAGTCGCGGGCCGCGCGGCTTTTGAATGGTTAGTTTGTTCGCCGCGGCCCGGTGAACGTTGCCGTTATCACGCTCGGAATCAGCCCTTAGACAACATGCCGACGACAACACGAATACTCGCAGACCGCATCTTGCAACGCGCGTGCGGGGAACCGTGCGTCGAATGGGCAATTGGTCTCCTTGAGGATGGGTACGAGCAGCTGCCCATCTGCCGGCTGGCGGCAAAACTCAGGCCTCACAATCATTTCGAACTCGCCTCCTTGCGCGACCAGGTACTAGATCTACTCAACCTTGCCCCCAAAACCGACGAAGAGATATTGACCGCGTATGCTGGTGAAATATTGACCGAAGCTGCGAGTGGCAACCGCGACGCGATCGAAGCCATCACAGATGTAAAAGACCTTTGCATCATGATGGACTATCTTCCAACACTTTACGATTTTTATTTGTTATACTTTGCATGGGAAGATTTGCAATCTTCGACCGAACAGTATTATTGGGCAGGCGCGACACAGTCCAACATTAAAAGCTTGATTGACGATCGGATTCTTGAGTTCGCGCGGACAATCGAAACCGGGTGACAACAATACGTTGCGCAGGGAGCCGCGGGCCGCGCGGCTTTCTCTGCTTGCATGTCTTTCGCCGCGGCCCTGTGAACGTTGCCGTTATCTGGCTCAATCAACCATCAGTCTAGTATCGTATCTTATGCCAGTAGACAAAGGAAATTCACGGCCAGATCAGGGGCTAGACCTTTCACTTCTTCGTCACCAACTCGGCTGGTTTTTGTGGGGGATTGGAGCGTTCACTCTTCCGCTTGGCGTACTCTTTGAATCCGAGTCTCGACGGTTACTCTACGCGTTGAATCTGGTTCCGGTGATCGAATTATTGGCCACTAACACTCCCACTTGGCTGAGGATCGGTATGTTTCCAATTGCCTCAGTGATTGGCGGGGCGATCATGCGATACAACTGGCGAACTCGTTTGCTACTGATGTTACCGGCTGTTGGCATCACCCTAATTGCTGCATTTGTCTATTTAGTTGCCAAGATGATATTTTCCGATTGGCCATCCTGAACAATCAGAATAGCCCATCATGCTCAACAACAATGTAGCGTCGCGGCCTTGCACTACTCGCAAACGTGACTAACAATATGCTTGACAGACGACACGGACGTTTAGCGGCAGGCGTCGGATAACAAATTAGAGTTTGACTTCGCGGGATCACTTTTTGGATTCTGAATATCGTGAAGAGTGACGATGACGCTGCGGGTTTCAACGGCGATTGACCCCGCCGAAGCTCAAACACTTTGTTCAAGAAACCCGCCGTTGCCCTTTGGATATCTTTTTTGCTCTCGACCTTCTGATTTTTGATTTTCCGTTTCCCCTGGGCGCAGCGTGGTCAAGTATGTGGCGCGTTACATTAGTGGAGGTCCGATTGCCGATGGACGTATTATCAAAACGGACTCAAGTGGCGTGACGTTCTGGGCGCGCCCCAAGAAGTCCAATCGTAAGAAACGCGGCATGAATCGGTCGGAGCTTTACCGACTCAGCAGCATCGAATTCGTTCGCCGTTGGTGTTTGCACATTCTCCCACGCGGCTTCACACGTTGCCGTAGGTATGGCGGTTTCCACAACCACCATGGCCGGGACTACGTAACGCGGTGTCGAAAGCTGCTGGGATTCAATTCTGAGTCCAATA
>CALDEW010000288.1 GCA_937942355.1 uncultured Pirellulaceae bacterium
TGACCGCTCCATCGGGACCGCGGACGTTGATCTTCTCAAATGGCACCGAAGGTTTGATGGTCATCAGGTCCCCTGGTTGAACACTTGCCCCAGCCGCAAACGTCGAAAGACCGCTCAAGTTGTCGACTACGTTTTGCATGAAGATCGGAAAACTAAGCTTCTTAGGCCAATCGGAATTGATGTTCGTTTCCCCATTTCCATCGGTTTCAACGATTGAAAAACCCATCACAAGATCCAGATAACTCTCCCTCGGACCCAACATCGCAATCGAACCCGATGTTGATTCGATCAATGACAAACTGCCCTGAGGCCCTTCGACATCTCGGCTGTTGATGATCGTCAACCCACCAATCTTGACCGACGCCATTATCGGATGCGAACCGTCGTAATCCAAAACGGGCGTCGGCGAGTGAACCGCGCTGCGATTCCAACGATCCCCCGGCGGCACCTCATTCCAAATCAAGCAATTGCACTGCGGCATTGTTTTGGGGACCACTGAATCGAGAATCGCCAAATCATAATACCCCGCCAACGACCGCGCGAGATATTCTTTGTCTTCCAAATAGTCTGCGCCATGAAATTCGACATTGGATCTCTTCTTAATCGCATCGGTTCCACAAGCGTAGCGGAAGTAATCCATATTTTCGCTGATGACGATCACGTTCGATTTGCGCGGCGGGTTGAGTACCGCGAACGCTTCATTGTCCAGCATAAAAATATCATCTTGGTCAATCTTCAGCCGCAGCGTCGTCGGTTGATCAACGGCAGCCGCTTCCCCCGACAACTCAAAACTAATTCCCTTGGCACCGCCTGATGGAACCAGAATATCGGCCACCGCATCTTGCAAAACGTCGCCAACATAGAACGAAACGCTGACCGTTTGATCCACATCATCCGAGTTTTGCAAACGCGCGAACAGTTGCACCGAACCATCGTTCTCTGACGGCTCTCCAATGGAAAACGCGGTGATCCCCACGTTGGTCGGTGGATCGCCGACCGAACCGACGGCGTGATACTCTGGGGTGAGCGACCCTTGCGCGAATTGGGGAACTTTACGTACGCCTCCGTCGCTGTAGATATACAGCACCGCATCCAGCGCGTCAGCGACCTGAACATCCAGTTCACTTTCTTTATCGCTGGACCGACCAGGATTTGCCAGTCCCGCCGCCGCGGCAAGGGCTTCATTGAGATCGCTGGTGCGTTCGGTTGGTTCGATTTCGTCCAGCTTCCGCACCAGTTCCGATTTATTACTTGTGTAAGATTGCTGCACACTGGCCGAATCAGAAAAACTGATCAGCATCGCGGATGAGCCCGAAGGCATGCTCCCAATCGCATTTCGAATTTGCTTTTTGGCAGACTGCAAGCGTGTTATCCCCTCAGGTGTATCGGTCGCGGACATGCTGGCCGAGTTATCGATCAAGAAAATAAATCGCTCGCCAACCAGTTCCGTTCCGTCACAGCCCGGTCTCAAACACGTCAGCAGCAACATCAGCGCGAACAACAACTGCAGCAGCAGCAAAAGATTCTTGCGCAGCCGCTGCCAAAAACTATTGACGTGCATGTCCTCGATTGCTTTGGACCATAGGTAAGTGCTGGGTACCTGGACCGGCGTTCGACGAAGTTTGAGAAAATAGAGCAGGAAAATCAGCGGCGGTACCGCCAACAGCGTCATCCAGCTCCACCATGGCAGACTTTGATACAAAAAATTCATCGCACCAATCCCCGCTGCCGGAGATAGCGCGATACCAACCGGTCCACCGAACGTTCGGTGCTGGTCATGGTGTAAACAATGCCTCGTTTAGCGCTAAAGTCGCGTGCCTCTTCGATGAAGCTGGCCAAGGTCGCACGGTAGCGGTCGATCAAACGTTGACTGACGCTGATCTCTGCCACGTCGGCGTCTTCGCAGTCGACCAGTTTCAGGTCGCCGGTGATATCGGGATCAATTTCTTCTTGGGAGAGAACGTGAATCAGATAGACGTCCATCTGCTGGGCAACCAGATATTTCAATGCGTCTTGGTAACCGGATTTATCCATCAGATCCGTAATCAGCAGCAAAATTCCTTTGCCCGAATTCCGCAAGCAAAACGAACGAACGGCCTCGGTCAGTGAGGCATCAGAACCGGCGGGGAGATCTTCCAGATAATTCATCATCTGCCAGAGGCTTTTGCGACCCCGGAAAACGGGGGCCGTGTTTCGTTTGCTGCCATCCAAAGGTTCGATTTTCACTCGGTCGGATCGGCACAATCCAATGTAGCCCAGTGAAGCGGCGAGCTGTTTGGCGTAGTGGAGTTTGGTGGGCGTGCCAAACTGCATTGACTCACTGACGTCGATCAGCGTGTAAAAATGGAGGTCTTCTTCTTCCAGAAATAGTTTCAGAAACAATTTGTCCAGCCGCGCGTACATGTTCCAATCGAGGAAACGCAGATCATCGCCGGCAACGTAGTTTCGAAAGTCGGCGAATTCAACGCTTTGGCCTTTCCGTCGACTGCGGCGTTCGCCCTTCATTCTCCCGCGAAATATTTTGCGGCTGACCAGCTCCATCTGCTCCAGTTTCGCCATTAGGGCAGGGCTGATCAGCGGGCCGGCAGTTTCGGTTGATGCCCCGGAGGAGTTAGCCTGAATATTCATGTTCGCCACGGCAGGTTAGTAAATTGCGTTGGACCATTATCAATTCTACCCATCCCGAGCGTTGCTTTGTGTGGGTAGCGTCCAATTTAACCTTTAAAAACCCGTTTGACGATGACGCGGCGTTGGAATACATTATTGCCCATCGAGTTAGCCTGCTTGCGGGTGGACTCCGCGAGGAGAAGCTGTGAACCGGGTCAGGCCTGAAATATGGAGCAGCTCTAAGCGGTGTACTTTTGTGCGGAGTCCTCCCCTGAGCAGGTTTTTTTATGCGCCACCGCAACGGGATGCGCCGCATCGGGAGGTCGAGGCTCCGCCCGAGACCTACCGCCTGTCTGAGAATGTAGGGCTGGCCCGACACCTATTTATACCTCACATCTTTTTGCAACCTAGATTTCCGTCGGGCTTGTCCCGGTCGGAATCAAAACTGACAAGCTACCATTACGTTTCTCTTGGTAAACGGCCCTCCTTCGGGCTTGTCCCGGCGGAAGCACCGATTATTTGTTTGGAGAATCATGGCTTCCGTCCGGGACAAGCCCGACGGGGAGCAAAAGGGTGCTTGTCGTGTGTTCTTGTAGCCTGTCAGTTGCTCGCTCCGACCGGGGCAAGCCCGACGGAAGCGTAGCTCAAGATTTGTGGGGTATAAAAAGGCCCGACACCTATCGCACCACTTGAGCTCCAACCTCAGCCCAAATCGCATCGTTGCCCGATAGATCGATCGGCAACTTTTGGTTTGGCGTCACGTAAACCAATTCATTCCTCAGCCGCTGATGCGAGTGCTGATCGTTAACGACCGCCGAAAGCTCGAACTCGAGTTCCGCGTCGTAACTATCGGTATCAAGTGCAATCTGTGAGCTCCTCTTGGGCGCGACATACTCCACTGGAATCGCGTCGAACGTTTCGGCTTGGGGTGCAAATTGGGGCGAGTCGCTAAATGAACTCGCCGCCACCGGTTGCCTGACCGCATTCTCAAACACGATCGTTTCATGATCTTCTTCAGCGTGATGGACCGCTGGATCACCGAACCGTGTCGGTTTGGCTTGGTTTTCGTAGACGTCTTTGTGATCGGGTAAGATCCTTACATCGGCGCCCAGTTCATGGAACAGATCCCGCATGTGATCATGGCAAGTGAACATCAAGATCTGGTAACCGTTCTTCGAAAAATCGTAAAGGACTTCCGCCGCGGCGCGTGTTCGCCGACCATCAAAATTCACCAACACATCATCCAGCACCATCGGGATCACCGCTCCGCGTCGCGCGTAAGCTCCAACCAACGCCATCCGCAAACTCAGATAGACCGCTTCGCGTGTTCCACGACTTAATTTATCAACGGGAATCGTTTCGCCTTCGTGATTGTCAACCAGTAGATCTTCGCCGGTCAACCGCGTCCAAATTCGCACGTAGTGGTCTTCGGTCAGTCGAGTCAGATAGTTTGATGCTTCCTTGAGCGTTTCAGGCTGCCGCTTTGATTCGTAGGTTTCGCGGATCATCTCCAACATCTGAGTGCTCACCGCCAGCTTCTGCCACTCCTTTTTAAGCACGCCGATCTTCGCATCGATAATGTTCAACTCCATCCGAGCTTCGTCCATCCGAGAATCTTCGCCCAGGGTTTTGACCTCTTGGAGAAACTCACCGCGTTGCTGCTGCAGGTTGGCTTGGCTGGTTTTCAGTTCTTCGGTTTTCGCCAGAACCGCTTCCCAGCGTTTCTCCAAGCCCGACTGCCCGTAGGCATCCATCAATTCGCGGATGTCATCCTGTTTGTAATTCGCGCCCAACCCCGCGTCGATCTGTTCGGAGAGGTTATCGCGTTGACGCATTAATTTTCGGCGATCTTTATTCTTAATGTCGAACTGACGATAAAGCTCTTCAGAATCCGCGCCCACACTGGTCAGCAAACGCTGCCGCTTGCCGAGCGCCTTATCAAGTTCGCGTTTTGTCTTCTGCAAACGACTGCGAAGCGTCTTATATTTGCTGGCCAATTCTTTACGTGAACTTACCATCGAGCGCTGGTCGTTGATGGCGCTGTTAATCTGGTTCAAGCGATCGGTCAGACTGTTGCTTTTGAACTGCACGCCGGTCTCATAAAGCATCGTGTTAATGCGTTGATTCAGGGCCGTCAATTCTTTTTGACGCTGATTCTTCTCGGATGTCAGCTGGTCCAACCGCAAGCGGAAGGTACCAATGCGTTCGCTGCGCTGCGTAATTTCTTTCAGCTGATGCGGCTCAAGCGCGTCCGGCAATCCGGCTGTTCGCAAAGATGCTTTCCACTGCCCGCGGACCGTTTCGATCGTTCTTTGCTGAGTCTGAATATGTCGGCGAATTTCCTCGGCCATCGCTTTGGATTTTTGGATCCGATTTTCCATTGGGGCCAAATCCTGCAGCCGCATCAATCGGCCTTCGGCGTCTTTCAAGTCCATGTCCCATTGGCCGATGCCAGAGGCGGGAAGCTGACGTTCGATTTCTTCGCGTTCATGCTTGGACCGTTTCATCTGCTGGCGATTGATCTCCAG
Source organism: uncultured Pirellulaceae bacterium (assembly GCA_937942355.1). GTDB lineage: Bacteria > Planctomycetota > Planctomycetia > Pirellulales > Pirellulaceae > Mariniblastus. Next base: position 5,136 of record CALDEW010000288.1, read on the forward strand.
CTGATGGCGGAAATCGTCAAGTTCGTCTTTGGCGATCTTCTCCCAGTGATACTTCAACCCCATCGACATAAAGAACGCAAT
>CALDEW010000289.1 GCA_937942355.1 uncultured Pirellulaceae bacterium
CGCAGCCACGCTGTATACAAGCGCGATCCAGATTGACAGCACCACCAACATCCGCGCCAGAGCTTTCCTGGACGGATTTGAACCTACCGATGTAGACACGCAAACCTATGTCTTCCTTGAAGATGTTGTCTCTCAGGACCCGCTCAACACCAACGGCAACGGTGCAAGTCCTGACAACGGCCTCGTTTATCCGAGCCTTCTGGAACAGGACTTCGCTGCACAGTTTGATCTTGATCCAGAGATCGTCAACGATCCTCGCTATGACGATAGCAGCGGAAACAATTCGGATATCGGTATTCGCGAATCGTTATTGGCATTGCCGACCATTTCGTTGACGCTTCCGCATGACCAATTCTTTGGTGAACTGGGCAGCTCTACGGTTGGCATTGCGACCGACGCAACGCAGCGCGTTCGACATCCGGGTTCGATTGAATACTTTGACCCCAATACAGGAGAAGACTTCCAGTTCAATGCTGGAATTCAGGCTCACGGTAATTCTAGTCGATTCAACCGCAGCACCCCAAAGCATTCATTTCGAGTGGTGTTTGATCGATCTGGTGATGGGCCAGGCAGACTAAACTTCCCCATTTTTGAAAACTCGGATAACGACGACATCAATGCGCTTGTCTTGCGAGGAACCTTCACCGATGGGTTTGGAGCGCGAAATAGAGGTAATGTTACCAATCGATTTAACCCCTTGTACGCGACATCCATTCGAGGCGCGTTCGTGCGGGATTCCCAACGCGAAGTCGGTGGCTTGGCACCTGCCAGCAGCTACGCTCACCTGTACATCAATGGTTTGTATTGGGGCGTCTATAATCCTTCGGAAAGGCCAGATGACGAGTTTCTGGAATCGAACCTGGGAGGCAACGCTGAGGATTACGACATCATTCGAGGGCGTAGTTTAACAACGGTGGAAGAGTTCCGGGGCAACCGCAATGCTTTTGACCAACTGATAGATTCCGTCCAGGCGATTTCCGACGCGAATGCTGCAGAAGCGAATCGTCTGTACCTTGAACTACAGGGCAAATTTGGAACGGGCGCCAACATCGGATTGGACGATCCCAATCGTGAGGCTCTGCTCGACGCAGACAACTTTATCGACTACATGATTTTGCACCAATGGGCGGGTGTAGGAGACTGGCCAGGCGGTAACTGGTACGGGGCACGGAATCGGGTCGATCCAGGCAAAGGTTTCCAGTTCATCACCTGGGATCAGGAGTTGTCTTTGGACCAACTGGTTCGTGACAGAACCGGCAGTAGCGACAGCGGGGATAGTCCAATCACGCTTTACCACCAATTACAGAATTCGTCCGATTTCCGTTTGCGGTACGCGGATCGCGCCAATGCGTTGCTCAACAATGGCGGCCCTTTGTCGCCGTCGGTCAGCCAAGCCCGCTGGGACAAGTGGGCGGATTTGGTGGAGACGAGCATCGTCGCTGAATCTGCTCGCTGGGGTGATGCCCAGGAGGGAATTACTGGCGATGTTGCGTTTAGCCAAAATGGTCCGAGCGAAGTCGCTCCCTTGATTCCGGTTGGCGATCGGGCAACGCTGGACGGTCCTCTGACGATTGAGGACTGGCGAACCAATGTCGCTCACGTGCGCGATCAGGTGTTGGAGCATACGGCAGACATCCTGGAAGGACGACTGCTCAATCGTGGGTTGCTTACCACCCTTGCTCCTCCTCAGTTTGCAATTGGCGGCAGTCCACAGTTTGGCGGAAGCATCCTGGCAGGTAGCCAGCTTTCGTTAACCGGGCCAAGCACGATTTTCTTTACCCTAGATGGATCCGACCCAAGAGCTGCCGATGGCTCGATCGACGGAACGCTGGCCAACGGTAGCCTGACGTTAAGCGAAACGACGGTCGTCAATGCCCGTTCGTTCTCCAATGGCCAGTGGAGTGCAATCTCAACGGCGACGTTCGTGGTATCCAACGACGCTTTGGTGATTTCGGAAATTAATTTCAACCCACACGACCCTAGTGCTGCAGAGTTGGCCATCGATCCGACTTTCGTAAACGATGATTTTGAGTTCATCGAAATTTTGAACTCCAGCTCCACAGACGCTATCAACCTCAACGGCGTGCAGTTGGCCAACGGTGTTTCGTTTACCTTTGGCGATATTTCACTGGCTCCAGGCGAACGCATCGTGGTTGTAGAAGACCCCGATGCTTTTGAGGCTCGGTACGGAACCGGCATTTCGGTCGCTGGGCAATGGGGTGGTGGTCTCAGTGGATCAGGTGAGCAGCTGGATTTACTTGACGGGTTGGGAGGAGAGCTTCATTCAGTCGAGTACGCCGATGGCAACCCGTGGGATGCCGTGGCTGCCGATGGTAATGGGGCGACGCTGGAACTGATCGAAGAGACGGGGACGCCTTCTGACCAATTGGGAAAATACTATTCTTGGAGATCATCGGTCGCAGACGGTGGAACACCGGGAACCGCGTCGGTGGATCCATCTGGCGTAGTGATCAACGAGTTACTTGCTAACACTGATGCCGCGCAATCTGATTCCATTGAACTTTACAACACAACGGGGGCGACGGTAAACGTTGGAGGGTGGTATTTGAGCAACGAGGGCACCGATTTGTTGAAGTATCAGATTCCTTTTGGAACAACCATCAGCGCCGGTGGCTACCTTGTGTTTGACGAATCTGACTTTAACGTTGGTGTGACCGGATTCGCACTCAACGGCTCTGGAGGAAATGAAGTTTACCTGACTCGAGCATCGGGTGGAGCTGTGATTGGTTTTGAAGATGCTGTTGAATTTGGCGCTACCTTCAGCGGCGAATCCATCGGTCGATTGCCCAACGGTACCGGGCGATTGACGCGACTTGCTTCGAACTCCTTTGGCAATGCCAATGGTGATGCGGAAGTAGGCCCTTTGGTGATCAGCGAAATCAACTACCATCCCGAGGATCCGATTGCAGCTGCCTTGGCGGTAGACGCCACGTTAACGGATAACGATTTAGAATTCATTGAAATTGCCAACCCAACCTCGGGCGAGATCGATTTGACGAATTGGCGTCTTCGTGGTGAGGCGGATTACGAATTTGCGGCTGGGACTTCTCTCGCTGCGGGCGAAGCACAGATCGTGGTTTCCTTCAATCCGTCGTTAGCCATCAACGCTTCCAAGCTGGCTGCGTTTCAGGCTCACTATGGCATTTCAACCGCGGTCACGATTGTAGGTGGATTCACCGGTGCGCTCTCCAACAGCAGTGGTCGAATTTCTTTGCAACAACCGGATGCTCCTGACGCGTTAGGTTTCGTTCCGCGCGTTGTGGTTGACGAAGTTGTCTATGACGACCTCGCCCCTTGGGGCGATGCCGATGGTTCTGGGCAAACGCTTGAGCGTGATGCTCTGGCTGCCAGCGGTGGCCTCGAATCAAGCTGGAGTGCGGCCGCAGCAACGCCAGGTGTTTTTGAAGATGATTTTCTGCTGGGCGATGTGAATCAAGATGGAGTCGTCAACTTCTTGGATATCGCTCCGTTCATTTCGCTTTTGCAGACTGCTGACTTTCTTGACGAAGCAGATGCAAACAGGGATGGGGTGGTCAACTTTTTGGATATCATCTCCTTTATTGAGCTGCTCGCTAACCAGTGAATGAGATTTCCGGGCTCCAATAGTGCGAATCATAGTACTTTCG
>CALDEW010000290.1 GCA_937942355.1 uncultured Pirellulaceae bacterium
GTCAATCATCGCCAGGGGCATCGCGGCGGAACACGGCCACGATATCCTCTGCGGGCACGACGAACAGGTGGTTGTCAGATTCGAAATCGACTGGAATTGCGTTGCCGGGGTGGAATAGGACCTTGTCGTATTTTCTCAGGGGCAGGTCTTCATCGTGCTCGATCGCCGCCGAGATTGTCACGATTCGGCCGGTGATCGTTGGGATTTCGGCGTTATCTGGCAGCGCGATGCCTCCCTTGGTTTCCTTTTTCGGTTCGTCCTTTCGGACCAGCACCCGGAGGCCGATAGGTTCGACATATTCCAATTTTGCTGCCCTCTTCCGGACTGGTTTTGGCTCCTTCGCCATTAATTTCCCTTTTCCTGTTCTTCGTTTTGCTGAAATTCGTAAAGAACTGTGAATTTACCAGTGAAATGACCGACGATCTACATGGAAGAACGACTTTTAGCGTCGAATCTAGATGCTGAGGGGAGGCGGCGACGAGTTTTCGAGTAAAACGTGGGGAAGTTAAGGACTTGGCCTTGTAAAAAACAACTATTCTGCCACAATCTCGAAATTCAAATTTGCCAAAATTCTGCAACCTGCGGGTTGCCGGGATAAATGTGCGGAAACAGGGTCTTGGGCAGGGTGCGGAGCTTCCACCCGAGACTAATAGATACATCAAATTGCGACGGGATAGATTCCAGTGTCAGATTCAAAACTTACAGTTGAAAAACGAAGTGAAACAGGATCGCTTCGGATGAAGCGATTGCGTCAATCCGGAAAGATTCCGGCAGTGCTTTACGGCCACGGTGAGGGCACCGTGATGCTGACGGCTTCGGAAAAAGAAATCAACAAAATGATCGATCAAGGCAGCCACATTGTTGCCCTCGATGGCGATGTCACCGGCACTGTGTTGGTCAAGGAAGTCCAATGGGATGCCCTTGGTTCGAACGTATTGCACTTGGATCTCGCACGCGTGGACGCCGATGAGAAGGTTGAAGTGACGCTGCAAGTCGTGCTTCATGGCGAAGCACCAGGAGTCAAAGACGGCGGCGTCGTTTCTTTGGTTCGCAAAGAGGTCTTGATTCTGTGTCCAGTGGTAGACGTTCCAGACAATCTTGTTTGTGAAATCAGCGGACTGGAGCTCGATGGAGTCATTTCAGCCGGCGATCTTGAGCTGCCCAAAGGGGCGGAACTGGTAAGATCACCTGATCAAACAATCGCCAGTTGCTCCGAACCTCAAAGCGGCGGTGCATCGGACGACGAGGCAGGTGAAGAAGGTGCCGAACCTGAGGTTATCGGCGAAGACAAAGCTGAGGAAGGTGGCGAGTAATCGCTGTCTGCTGATTATAGTAAAGACAAAAATATGAAGCTGATTGTTGGCCTAGGGAATCCCGGTTCCAAATACCGGGGAACTCGTCATAATATTGGCTTCGACGTGATTTCTGAATTGGCCAATAGGCACTTAAACGAACGCCCCAAAGCGAAGTTTGACGCCGAAGTGGCCGAAGTAGGAATCGAAAACTGCAAGTGCCTTTTGGTTTCGCCGCTGACGTATATGAACCTCAGCGGCAAATCGGTTTTAGCGGCTCAAAACTTTTACAAGGTTTCGGCTGCTGATGACTTACTGGTTATTTGTGATGATTTGAATTTAGATGTGGGAAAGATCAGGATCCGTGCTCGCGGATCCGCCGGCGGTCAAAACGGAATCAAGGATATCATCCACCGTTTGGGGACCCAAGATTTTTCCCGATTGCGTGTCGGTATTGGACGCCCGCCTCCGCGGTGGGACACTGCCGACTATGTGCTTGGAAAATTCGATGACGATGATCGACCGGTCATGGAAGTCGCAATTAACAAAGCAGCAGACGCGGTGGAATGCTGGGTCGGCGATGGTGTTCAAGTCGCGATGAACAAATTTAACGCAAGCCAACCGACCAGTAGAAAGAAACCGGTAGTAAAAACTGAAGACGAAGCGGAAACGCTTAATAAGAACACTTTTAATAACGATACAAAGATTTAGATTGATGTGCACTTGAATAAGTAGCGCGTCATTAATTAACCCCGCCGTTGATCGGCACTGTAAAAGGAAATCGGAACGTGGCAGAAAACGTTTACGAATGCATGTTTATCTTCAACGCGAACACCTACGCAAAGAACCCTGCGGGTGTCGGCAAAACGGTTGAGGAAATGGTCAAAGCCGTCGACGGTGAGATTCTTGCCAGCCGACTTTGGAACGAACAAAAATTGGCTTACCCAATCAATGGACACCGCAAAGGTGCTTATTGGTTGACGTACGCTCGGATGGAATCCACCACCATCAGCAAGCTCAACCGAGCCTGTCAGCTGAACGATGGAATCCTGCGTCACTTGGTGATCAAGATTGATCCGCGCCTGGTCGACACAATGGTTGCTGTTGCCAAAGGTGAAGCCATACCAAATGATGATGAAGGCGATGGCGAAGGTGGCGAAGCAGACGCTGGTGAGAAACAAGAAGAAGCGGTTTCTGCCTCCTAAAAGGCGAATCGGCGAATTAATTCTGTTGGCAATTTTTGATCGGACGAGAGAATTTTTTTCTGTTGTTGACCTAAGGTGTCGGCAAAGAATTAATCATGGTGGATAGAAATCACACGAAGTAACGTGAGCCTATTGCACAAAATTGGAGATTACCGTCATGGCAAGCTACAACAGAGTCGTTTTAGTCGGAAACCTGACCCGAGATGTTGAATTAAGATTCACACCTCAGGGAACCGCAGTGACCGACATTTCGCTGGCCGTTAACGAACGGGTGAAGCGGAACGATCAATGGGTCGAAGAAGCAAATTTCTTCGACGTTACATTGTGGGGAAGAACCGCAGAAGTTGCCGGTGAGTATTTGTCAAAAGGATCCAGCATCCTGATCGAAGGTCGTTTGAAACTCGATCGTTGGGAACAAGAAGGCCAGAAACGGTCAAAGATCAAAATCGTTGGCGAAAAAATGCAGATGCTTGGTTCGCGCGGAGGTGGGGGAGGATCATCTTCTTCATCCAACAGCAATTCATCAAGCAACCAGCAACCACAAAATAGCGAATCCAATCAGACGGCACCGGCACAGGGGCCTCCGCCTGCTGATGAAGTACCGTTTTAATTTAACATAACCTTAGTCTCGGTCGCCTTCGGGTGGGCGAAAGACAACGAAACAAATAACTGATCAAACGCAGAGAGAATTACGATGCCAAGTACAAAGATGAAGAAGACCAAAAGAAAACGTTCGACTCTCACACGGCTTCCCCGTGGCGAGAATGGCGGCATCGAGCTCCTATTGATTCAATCGGTTGATAACTTGGGGAAGCAAGGCGAAGTCGTCGAAGTTAAGAACGGCTACGCGAATAATTACTTGCTGCCTCAAGGACTGGCGACGGTGGCGAGCGACCATCACAAGCGTATGGTTGAAAAACACCGATCTAAGCTTCAGGAAATCGAGCAGGGTCGTCTGAAGGATCTTAAGGAACTGGGCAAGAAGATCGCGAAGCAAAGTATCACGATCGAAGCCAATGCCAACGAAGAAGGTCACCTTTACGGCAGTGTTGCCGCACCTGAGATTGTGGCTGCGTTGAAGCAGAACGACATCACGCTAACCAACGACCAGATTCGCTTGGAAGGCGTCCTGAAGGAACTTGGCCTATACACCGTTAAGGTTCACCTGCACCAAGACATCGAGCCAGAATTGAAAGTCTGGGTCGTGCCGACCGTCGATCCCGACGCGGCTTAACTTTGCTGATTCGTCGAATGAGTATATTGAGCTGGCCTTTGAAAAAGGGTCAGCTTTTTTTGTGGTTGGTAGTTTTCTAACAGAGCGTTGGCGATCGGTCTGAAGCGGTTATGTTTTACGCGCGAGATATGGTGGTGCGAAAATATTTTAAAGCGGTGCCGAGGCACCACACTCCAAAACATACATCATTTATATTTGGAGTGCGATGGCCTGGTACCGCTTTTGGATATTTGGAATTCGTCCGTTGGCGGTTGGCTGACGATACTTAGATGACGATGATTGAATGATAAATCTTCAATCACCGTCGTTTCGACTTTTGACTGCTGAAACTCTCATAATCTTCCGGAACGAACTTCATCAGTTTAGTGTTTTTGTGATCTGTCAACAGCTTTTCCCAATCGTCAAAGCTTTTGCAATGCGGTCGATTGTCAAGCGACAACCGTACAAAACACGACTAACAACTTAGCCCCTTTCACCGAACCGGAGGCTCGATATCATAAGGTTCTCAGGTGCGGCCCAGTTCAAAGGAGTGAAAACATGGATGAATACGACTTCGAACAGAGCGTCGTTCGTAAGAACAGGAAACGCTTGAGCCGGCGCACCAAATCGCGCGACGAATCATTGCTTGACCGCGAAACACCTTTTAACTTGGCGGCTGAAAAAGGCGTGCTCGGCAGCATCATGCTCATGCCCGACGCTTGTGACGACATTGTCAATATCGTGAAGGCCTCTGACTTTTACGACGAAGAGCACGCGAAACTTTTTCAGCACATGATGGATATTCAC
>CALDEW010000291.1 GCA_937942355.1 uncultured Pirellulaceae bacterium
GGTATTGATGGACGTGTTGCCCCCACCCTTTTCAAGTAGGTAGAGTGTGTTTCTGCTGATTCCGGCGCGCTGAGCGACCTTGGCGGCCGACAGTTTCCGCCGGAGTCTGGCGAGACGAACGTTTTCTCCCAGCCGCTTCAAAATTCGCCTGTGGTTGGGAAGTAGCAGTTTTTCAGTTCTCATAACAATGTACTATATGTTGACAATTAAATGGCTTATTTGTTCAAAGTATAGTACGCTATTTTTTATCGGCAAGTTAGATTTTATTTATAGACAGGAGTAACGAATTAGCTCGAAGACAACCGTATTTGGCGGTTCAGCGTCCTATTCACCCTGAATCGTCTTGGCGATTACCTAGCACAGAAACTCGTTTCGCGATCGGCTTACGCCTCGCAGATGTACTGTACAAATCGCAAGCCTTGGTGAAACTGTTATGCGGTAAGCGTTCTCACGACACGAAATTGCCATCAACGACCACTAAAAATCTATTCTTAACAAGCAATCACTGAGACAACATGCAGCTAATTTCATGGAACGTCAACGGAATCCGTGCCTCGATGGATAAGGGATTTCGAGACTTCGTCGAAACCGAGCAACCCGACGTCATCTGCCTTCAAGAAACCAAGGCTCATCCGGATCAAGTCAATCTCGAGTGGATGACGGACCTTGGCTACGAAGGCGTTTGGAATTCGGCGGTCAAAAAGGGCTACAGCGGCACGGTCATCTTTTCCCAAACACAGGCGCTGAAATCCTCCATTGGCATGGGGATCGGCGAACATGATTCCGAAGGTCGAATCGTATCGGCTGAATTTGATGACTTCGAATTGATTACCGTCTACACCCCAAACTCCCAAAGAGCCCTGGCGCGGTTGGACTACCGCATGCAATGGGATGACGCGTTCACGCGCTTTATCGAAAAACGCCGCAAGAAGAAGCCCGTCATCTTCTGCGGCGACCTCAACGTTGCCCATCAAGAAATTGATTTGGCCAATCCCAAAACGAATCGGCGCAACGCAGGTTTCACCGACGAAGAAAGATCCAGCTTCACGCGATTTATCGAAAACGGATTCAGAGACTCTTTCCGCGAATTCGAAGCAGGCCCCGAGCACTATTCGTGGTGGACTTACCGAATGAACTGTCGGGCCCGAAACGTTGGTTGGCGATTGGATTACTTTTTAGTGGACGAAAATATTTGGAACCGCGTCGAAAGTGCCTCGATCCGCCCAGAGATCATGGGGTCCGATCACTGCCCCGTGGAACTGCGTTTGAAGACAAAGTGACTGTTAAATTAGAACGATTATCGGCAAGCCTAAGCTTCGAGCTGCCAGTAACGAGAAAATTTCTTTTCGAGAACCGAACTCCGTTTGCCCCGCTGGTGAACGTCTTGCAGCTCCATGGAAGCATTGTCGGCGGAACCGCCATCGCTCAACTTGTCCGTTTGTCCTATCCGCACGCCCTCGCTAGGCCTATAATCTTGCTTCCAAATTTCGCGTAAAGCTCCACCATTTTTCCGAGCCGCTTTTTGCTCGACCTGTAGGATACCCATGTTAAAAAATATCGCTTCAAAATTTGCCGTCGCCGCTGTCCTCTTTGCCAGCACTTGCTCATTTGCATCTGCGCAAGACCAACCCGCCGCTGGCGGAATCGGCATCCAACCGAAGGCTGTTGAGGAAAAGGCAGCTCCCGCCGGATCGGCCACGGCCGATAAAACGGCCGACCCCGCTAAGGCGGCCGAGCCAGCTGACGAGGCGTCCTTGATCCAGAAAGTCAGCTTGGTCTTTGGATACAACGCCATCGGTAAAATGGCATTTGATATGAAACGCCAGGGATTGGATCTGGACATGGATCAGGTCCTCAAAGGTGCGAAAATGGCCGCCGACGGAGAAGACCTTGGAATGAAGAGAGAGGAAGTTTCACGACTGGTCACATCTCTTCAAGGGATCATGCGTGAGAAGAAAACCAAATTGATGGCTGAAGCGGCAGAGAAAAACAAAGCCGAAGGCGAAGCGTACTTGGCGGAGAACGGGAAAAAAGAAGGCGTCAAGAAGCTTGAAAACGGCGTCCAGTATGAAGTCCTGACGCAGGGTGAAGGCGCCAAGCCAACCGACAAGGACAAAGTGAAATTACACTACCACGGCACCACACCTGACGGCAAAGTGTTCGATTCGTCGGTCGATAGAGGACAGCCGATTACTCACAGCGCCAGCGGGTTTGTTAAAGGCTTCAACGCGGCCGTTCAAGCGATGCCCGTTGGTAGCAAATGGCGAGTCACCATTCCTGCGGATTTGGCGTATGGCATGTCGGGACCACCGAGCATTGGCCCGAATCGCACGTTGACCTTTGAGATCGAATTGTTGGAAATCGTCGCCGCAGACGCTGCCAAGTAGTTCACCGCCGGAACATGGAAATTAACGGCTATGGACGCGTACGATCGCGAGAGGTATCAGGTCGCTTTCTACGATCGCTGTTGGTATTGGACAACGGTCAAGCAGTTGGCAGCAGTGACTTCGCAGCAGCGCGCGTTGAAAACGTTCGCACGCGAGGCCACTCGTCTGATTGAATTGGTTGACGATGTTGATGTTGCGCGGGCCGCTGAACCGGTGCGTGTGGCGCGACTGATGGGCATGGAGCCCTACAGCTGCGAGTGGTCGATGTTAATGATTCTCGATCATCTTGACCGGTTCAACCGCGACATGATGAGGTTGGTCCAAGTTCTGACCGACGATCACCCGATTCGAGGTTCGTTCTCCGAGCAGGATTACGAACCCGATCCGGATGTCGATGGTTCAATCGTCAGCCAATTCGAGTCTAACTCGAGCGATTACCTAAGACTGATTCAGTCCAAAGGGCGCTTGAAGACACGGCGCGTTTTCCGCCATAGTTGGCTGGGACCGATGAACGCTCACCAGTGGAACTGCTGGACCGCTGCCCACATGCGTATCCACCGTCGCCACGCGATGAAAATCATGAGCGTCGCAGGTGTGCTTTAGCCGATCATGTGTCGTGCAATAGAGCCGACGGTACCAGGCAAATGGCATATCACGCTCAGAGCGAAGAAATTTCACCCCGAACGCGTAAATTTTGAAGTTGCGAGTTGCTAGTGCTGAAAGCACGATATGTATTAGCCATGGACGCAAGTCCATGGATTGGCCCCGAGAATTGCCGTAAGTGCTGAAAGCACGGCATGCTTTTGGTATTTAGATTCCTGTCGTCCATTCAGGACTAACGGAGCGAATGATCAATCGTTCCCCGGACTTGCTTCCGGGGCTAATGCATGCCATCACTTCGTGATTAACAAAGCGCAACTTCAAAACGCGTACGCGCGGGACCAGCGGGAAGACGAAACACAATACCTCGCTCACCCTGTCGGGTTTGAATTTGAGGGAACTCCCAAGTCGAACTAAATCTCATACGACGACTGCCCGTGCGATTGGCCACGCGAGATCTTATCCATCGCGTACAGCCCCGACAGTACGAATTCGACGCAGCTGGCCCGCACCGCATCATCGGACGACGCGTTCACTTCAAACGCCTTCTCCCAAGCCGGCGGAACTCGTTTGAGCCGCTCGGCGTATTGACTTGAAGGAATCAAATCACCCACTTCGATGCGGACGCCTTTGCCAAAGATTTCGGCGATGTCCTCTAAGCCGTGTTCCGAGACGTACTCTTTGAACACGACCTCAATCGCTTCGGCGATCAAGCTTTCCAACACCTGGCGTTCGGACATTTGATGGCTGCCCATCAAATCCAATTCCAGCTTTCCCAACGACGAAGTGTACAGGTGCGACAGATCACTGATCCGCACGACCGCTGGTTTTTCGCCGAGGATCACGCCACGATGACGCGCACTGGCAACCATCGTGCGATAGTTGGCTAACGAAAATCGCGTGCTTACGCCTGATTGCTGGTCAACGTATTTTGATTTCCGCGCCTGAATCGTAATCTGTTCACAGATCTCACGCATGAAGTAAGGCACGCGCACCGGGAAGTCACCCTCAAGACAGATATCGGCCTCCTGTTCCATGATTTCGATCCCCGCGTCGCGCGATTCAGGATAGTGAGTTTGAATCATGCTACCGATACGATCCTTCAACTGCGGAATGACCTTGCCGCTGCGGTTGTAGGTCGATGGGTTGGCCGAAAACAACACCAGCACGTCGATCTCGAATCGCACGGGAAAGCCGCGAATCTGAACGTCTCGTTCTTCCAAAATGTTGAACAGACCAACCTGAACCAGTTCGTCCAGTTCTGGCAATTCGTTGATCGCAAAGATACCGCGATGCATGCGCGGAATCAGACCAAAATGCAAAGCGTCTTCAGTCGACATGCTGACGCCTCCAGCAAGCTTCGCCGGGTCGATTTCGCCAATGATGTCCGCGAACTTGGTTCCCGGAGCCAGTCGTTCGGCGTAACGATCCTCACGATACCACCACGCGATCGGTGTATCGGCAGGGCTGTGACTGGCCACGAACGCTTTGCCGGCAGTTGAAATTGGATTCAACGGATCTTCGTGAAAGGGGCAATCGGGAATGTCTAAATAGGGAATCGCTTCGTCAAGGAAGTCAGCCAATCCCCGCATCATGCGACTTTTCGCTTGCCCTTTTTCGCCAAGGTACAACATGTCGTGCCCTGAGAGCAGGGAAATGTTGACCTCCGGAATGACCGTATTCTCATAGCCGACGATGCCTGGATAAAGTGCTTCACCAGCGGCCAATTTTTTCAAAAAGTTGTCCGTGATCTCCTGCTTGACAGTTTTGGACTTCCATCCGCTGTCGATAAGTTGCTGTAAATTTGAGGCTCGGTTTGGTAAGTCGGTGGACATACGAGACGTTTTTCCTTTGTTGCGTAAGCGAATCATTGCAAAATAATTCGCGTGTAAATGGCACAGCCATAATTATACCCTTTTCTCGGGGAGGGGCATTTATCCTATCAACTCACGAGACTAAATTAGCGAACTTCAGTGACCGCGGTTAATGAACCTAGAAAACTATTTCACCGAGTTTGCGTTATGTCAAAGATCAAGTTTGTCTATTTCGATTTAGGAAACGTGATCCTCAATTTCACTCATCAGATCATGGTGGACAACGTCGCCAAAGTGGCTTCGATCGACGCCGCTTCGGTGCAGAAGCACATGTTCGATAACGATCTTGAGAACCGATATGAGACCGGCGAGCTTAACAGCCAACAGTTTCATGAAAAATTCTGCGAATTAGCCGGCGCTGACTGTGACCTAGACGAATTTATAAATGCCTGCGGCGAAATCTTTTGGCTCAAAAGCGACATCGTACCGGTGATCAGCCAGCTGTGGACGGCCAATATGCCGCTGGGAATTCTCTCCAACACGTGTGAAGCTCATTTCGACGCCGCAAAACGGAACTTCCATGTGCTCGGGCACTTCTTCGACACCGAGGTCACCAGTTACCAATCCAAGAGCATGAAACCCGACCCAAAGATTTACGCCGATGCGATTGCGGCCGCCGGTGTTGATGCCGGCAGCATCTTCTTCACCGACGATCGCCTCGAGAACATCGAAGCGGCAATCACAGCCGGGATGGACGCGGTCGTGTTTGAATCAGCGGGGCAGCTGACACGCGAGTTGAGAAACCGTGACATCTTGATCGGTTAGGCAGAGCAAAAAACATTCGCTCAGAGCAGTTAACCTTGCAATTATCTCTGGTAGCGGCGAACTCGTTGCCTCATCAACTACTCAGCCTGATCGCTTTCCCCCGCCCCCATCTCGATTAGTTCCTCGACCCAGATCCGGATATCATTCTGATATTGGCTGGCTAGATCATTCTTGATCAATTGCCGATGAAACGCGGCGGCGCCTTCTTCAAGGAAGTCTGCCGCTTCGGCGCTGTGGAATCGTTCGTTCATTTCCGGGTTGATCAATCCGCGGCAAAACGAAACCAACAAATCGTTGCAGTAAACTTCTTCTGGCAAAACTAAATGAAGTTCATTGATCAGCGCATGTTTGGCTTTCAGCAACGAACCGAGCCCTCGCGCGTCGGGAAACAAGGGCCGCCCTGCCAATAACTCCAACGTCACATATCCTAAACTTGCTAGATCGCTCTGCGGTGTGTTCTGGTTCCCTTCCAAGACCTCGATCGCGGCATAGGCAGGCGTGCAAGTCCGTCTCAGAGGAGGGGCCTCCATCTCAAAAGCGGCTCCCATGTCAATCAGTTTCGCATGGCCGGACCGCTTGAGCATGATGTTTCCCGGTTTCACATCACCGTGAACGATACCTATTCGGTGCATCGCAGCGAGCGCTTCAAGACAATCGCGCACGATCGCGACTGCGGCGCCCGCTTTGAACCGCGGCTGCACGGGACCGGAAGTCACCAGCACGTCGTTGATGTGGTCCCAACGTTTCTCGCTAACACGTTGTTTCACAATGCCAAACATCTTCGGGGTTAGCAACCGGCGGAGGTCAAAGCCTTCCACCCACTCCATCACCATCATCCGGATCTGTTCGTGGTCTAAAAAGTTTTCGACCTGCAGTAATTTCTCATGCTGCACCCGGGCAACCTTAGAGGCGACCGATGCCATCCGCAGCATGTCGTCCTCATAATCCTGAATCGTCGGATAGCGCTCAGGCGAAAAGACCTTCAACGCAACCGGCAGCGTGAATTGATCAGCGCCACGCCGTTCGGTCAGATACACGACGCCTTGGCCACCTTCTCCCAACTTTTTAAGCAGTCTCAGGTGAGTCGTCCAACTGTGCCGGTTCCCTTCGACAATCTCATCATAGCGCTGCACCAATTCATAATTCTGTGATGAAACGGGCCCCTCAAAATGCGAGACCGTTGGAGAAAGATCGTCTCCGGAGGATAAGAAGATGGAGTTTTTTTCTTCGTCGATAGTCATTGTTTCTGGGCACGTGAGATCGGGGAGCCTTTATTGTACAACGAGCATTCATTTAATCCTACGCGTCGTCAATCAGACAACGCCAGCTACCACTTTCCACCTAACTGGACACGTTTTTCGGGACGAGGAAAGCCAAGTTCCTTGTCGACCAAATTCATTAATTCTTCACCCTTATCGAAGAGATTCAGATTTTCACAAAAGAAATCGACCGTTTTTGGCACTCGCCACGCGGACTGTGCACCGATATGCGGCGTGATGATCACATTGCTCATATCCCATAGTGGGCTATCGGGCTCAATAGGTTCGGGATCCGCTACATCCAATCCCGCGCCGGCCAAAGATCCGTTTGCCAGATAATGGATCAAGGCGTCTTGATCAACGACGCTGCCTCGGCCAACGTTGATGAAGTAGGCTCCCGGCTTGCACAGGCGGAATTGCACATCACCGATCCGTTTCTCATTCGCTGCGGCCAAAGGCAACGTAACGATCGTCACATCGCATTGCTCCATGACTGTTTCCAATTGATCGGCCGGCAAGATCTCCTTCACGATGCCGGCTTTAACGGCGTGTTGCTCGGCGTCAGGAAATAAATCAGTGGCAATGATCTCGTCCACCATTGACCTAAGCGTTTTCGCAATTCGATAACCGTTTCCACCGAAACCGATAATCCCCACTTTTTTCCCGATCAAATCGTCCGTCGGACGCCGCACGTATTCCCGATTCTTTTGAGCTTGAAAAAAAACGGGCAGGCGTCGAATCAAACCCATCAAAAGTGCCATCGAAGTTTCGGCGACTTGGTTCGCAAACAAAGCGCTACAGCCGCTGACAACGATGGGGGAATCAATGACTGCCGGAGCCAGACAATGATCCAGCCCCGCCGCCGAAGATTGGATCCATTTCAAGCGCCCCGCATCCACAACCGCCTGCCAATCCATTGGCTTCGAGGTTTTTACATGTCCACAAAATATGTCGGCCTTGAAAATTAGCTCGTGGATGTCCTCTTGAGCGGACGCAATGACGTCATATCGATCACCGGCAACGGTTCTAATTTGATTGACTTGGGCATCACTGAGCGGAAAACAAGTGACGATGGTTGGTTTTGACATAGACTGGCATCAGTGAAAATCAAAGGCAGCGGACAGAAACAAAATTTGCAATTAAAATTTGGCAACAATCCGGTTAATATACGCTAACTGGCGAAATGACCAAACGCACCCTTACAGAACACAAGTGTTTTGAATCAGCCGTTAGACAACAAAGACGTTACCATTGCCGACGCCCAAAAAAAGGTCGACACTTGGATAAAGACGCTGGGCGTACGATATTTCTCTGAACTTACCAACTTGGCTCAACTGGTTGAAGAGGTAGGAGAGGTTGCGCGTATCATGTCGCGGAGATTTGGAGACCAAAGTTTCAAATCGGGCGAAGAAGAAGCGGACTTGGGCGATGAATTAGCGGACGTTATGTTCGTGCTGATCTGCATCGCCAACCAGACCGGCGTGGATTTGACGAAAGCTCTGGAAAAGAATCTGCAAAAGAAGACGCAGCGCGACGCCAGACGGCATTTGGAAAACCCAAAGCTCACCAACAATAAAGAAACCAATTAGGACGACGATTAACCGTCAAGGGAAAGTTCGAGACCACGGCCATTACAATAATGCGGCAAGTGAAATTTTGTGCCGGACACCGGTTGCTGAACCACGAGGGAAAATGTGCCAATCTGCACGGGCACAATTACGTGGTGGAATTCCACATCACCAGCAACGAGATTGACTCGCTCGGCCGCGTCGTCGATTTTTCGGTCGTCAACAAACTGTTCAAAGGTTGGATCGACGACAATTGGGATCATGGTTTCGTCTTATGGGACGCCGATGAAAACGCGATTCAGGCGCTGAAGCAAGTCGAACCACACCGGCTGTATTTGATTCCGTACAATCCAACGGCTGAGAATATGGCGATGTACTTATTGAAGGAAGTTTCGCCCAAGCTGATCGCGCAGATCAAAGGCTATGACCTGCACATGTCGAAGGTTGTCGTCTGGGAGACCGAACATGCTTTCGCTGAAGTCACCAACAACGTTAGTCTAAACCAAGCCGACGCGCTGCTGCAGAACGCTCACCGATCCTTGAACTGAGCCAGCGGGGTGATCTGTTGGTGGTCCCACGTGTCAGTCGCCGGGCGCTAGCCGCGGGTTGTACTGCCATTGACAGTAACATCGTGAGAACGTTGCGCAACGAAACAGCGGCTAGCGCCCTGCCGCTAACATTTATATAGAGCTTGGCCTACCGCATTACGCCTCAACCGCATGAAGCTTTTTTACTCTGACACATTTGAGCTTCCGTTGCCGCCGACGCATCGTTTCCCGATGGCCAAGTACCGGCTACTGCGGCAGCGGGTTATCGAATCCGATTTGGACGTCGAACTTCTCATTCCTCCAGCGGCCACCGATGATCAACTGCTGCTGGTTCACACGCCAGAGTATCTGGAAAAGGTAAAAACGGGCAACCTGACCAAAATCGAACAACGGCGCATCGGTTTCCCTTGGTCTGAAAAGATGGTTGAACGTTCGCGCCGTTCAACCGGCGCAACCATCGCGGCGGCCTACGCAGCCGCCGAATCTTCGATGGCTTTTAATCTGGCCGGTGGCACGCACCATTCCTTCGCAGACGCAGGGCAGGGGTTCTGTGTTTTTAATGACGTTTGCGTCGCGATCCGGACATTGCAACAGGCAGGCATCATCAAAACGGCCTTAGTCGTGGACTGCGACGTTCATCAAGGCAACGGCACCGCGGCAATCACGCGCGACGATGATTCAATTACAACTTTCTCGATGCACTGCAGCGAGAATTTCCCGTTCAAGAAAACCGAGAGTGATTTCGATGTTACGTTGCCGCCGGGGGCCAGCGATGACGTTTATCTACAAAGCTTGAGTCAAACGTTGGATCAAATTGCGCGGGACCTAATTCCCGACATGGCGTTCTATCTGGCCGGAGCGGACCCTTATGAGGGCGATCGCCTAGGGCTTCTCAGCTTGAGCGAAGACGGGCTACGTCTTCGGGACCGTGTCGTTTTTGATTTCTTTGGCGATCGGGGCATACCGATCACGGTTTGTATGGCCGGAGGTTACGCTGACGATGTTACCAAAATCGTTGACCTACATTTCGAAACCGTTGCTCAGGCCGCCAAGCGTTATCAAACAGATCTTTTCTTCTAATTTGTATTGGCAGTTCCGGCCAATGCTGCCCGCTGGGATTTCTTGCCAAAATCCACTACGCTATATCGCGCGTGTAGGGCCGGTTCCCACCGGCCATCGCCAACCTTTACCCAAACCGGCCGGTAGGAACCGGCCCTACGCGCACCAAATGCAAACAAATAATACCGGCAATAAAGTTCTAACGCGAGGGAAACGATGGAAGCGGTCGAAGTAGAACAGATATTAGTCATTCCAACCTCGGTCTTTGAGGAGTGTGGATATTTCCAGGGTTTCAGCGCCGACACCGCGCGGTACCTGCACCGGATTCTCGATCCCCAAGTCACCGACTATCGTCCGCGTGACAAGATGGAAGAAGACCCCTCGTTTAAGCAGCTGATTCCTTACTGCATTTTCCGCCACACAGCCGAAGATGGCAGCGTGTCCCTCTTTCAGTACGCTCGTGGCAAAGGCGGCGGGGAAGCTCGGCTGCACGCGAAATTCAGCGTTGGCATCGGCGGGCACATTTCTTCAATTGATTCGGGCGACGATTCACCCTACGACAAAGGGATGCAGCGCGAACTGGACGAAGAGGTCACCATTGGGTGCTCGTACGACCAACATTGCGTTGGAATTCTCAACGACGACCAAAACGAGGTCGGCAAAGTCCACTTGGGTGTCGTTCACATTTATGACGTCGCGACACAAGACGTGACCGCGAACGAAGTCGAAATCGAAGGCTCAGGTTTCGAGCCGCTGGAGAGCATCATGGGGCGGCTGGACCAGTTTGAAACGTGGTCGCAGATTTGCCTTGAAGCACTCTTTGGTAAATAAAAGAAGTGACTTAGGCAATGACACTTGCATTAGGTGAAGCAACACGAACTGTGAGCGGCATGGCGCTAGCCGCTGGTTCGTTGCCTAACGTTCTCACGATGTTTCTGGCAAAGGTTCCGCAACCCGCGGCTAGCGCCTAGCGGCTCAATTAATGAAAAACAAATGTTTAAGCACCGATGCCACCTCATAAACTGACGGCAACACCTTTACTGTATGACTACGCCCAATGGCCTCTTCGATCATCTACTTAGACAATCACTCAACGACGCGCGTTGACCCGCGGGTCGTCGAAGCGATGATTCCGGTATTTGACGTCAACTACGGGAACTCCGGCAGCGTCACCCATGACTTGGGGATGGATGCTCACGATCTGGTGCATTCCTCCGGCGCGACAATCGCTAACATCATCGGAGCGGGAGTCGACGAGATCGTATTCACCAGCGGAGCGACCGAATCTAACAATCTCGCGATCCGAGGGATTTGTCATGCCGGATACAAGCGCCGCCACATCATCACCGTTCAAACCGAGCACAAAGCGGTGCTCGATCCGATCCAACGGCTGGGGCTAGAGTCAGATTATCAGGTCACTCAATTGCCTGTCGGCGAGTGGGGGACTCCGGACGCGGGATTGATTTCGATTGACGATTTAGAATCTGCGATCAGCGACCAAACGGCGCTAGTGTCCATCATGATGGGCAATAATGAAATTGGCACGCTCCAACCGATCGAAAAGATCGCGGAAGTCTGCCATCGGCATGGAGCCGTCTTTCATTGCGACGCCACCCAAGCCGTCGGGAAGCTGCCGGTGGACGTGGATGCGTTGGGCGTTGATCTGATGAGCTTTTCGGCACATAAAGCTTACGGGCCCAAAGGCGTTGGGGCTTTGTTTGTGCGAAAACGTGACCGGCGGATCAAGCTGAACAGCCAGATCGACGGGGGAGGGCAACAATCCGGCCGCCGAAGTGGAACGCTCAACGTGCCTGGAATTGTGGCAATGTCGACAGCGCTGAAACTGTGCGCCGACGAACTATGCGGAGAAGCGGTCTCCCAAGACGATTCGGCCGGTAAGATACTTGATACTGATAGCGACCTAACCGCATCCTCGGGAGATAGCGCTTTGCTGGAACCCGATCGAATTCGCCGGCTGAGGAATTTGCTGTATCAGCGTTTGACTGATGAGTTAGGTGAACTGCCGATCAACGGGCAACCCCTAGAACACGATCAAACGCGTTTGTACTGCAATCTGAATTGTCAGTTTCCCGGGGTGAATGCGCATTCGTTGATGACGATGGTGGATTCGGTGGCGGTTTCCACCGGCAGTGCCTGTACTGCGTCGGCTCCCGAGCCCAGTCACGTGTTGCGGTCGCTGGGGCTGATTGACGACCAGATTCACAGCAGTCTGCGGTTTGGGATCGGCCGATTTAACACCGAAAGCGAAATCCATGAATCTGCCGATCTGATCGTTGCCGCGGTGAAAAAATTGCGGGAAATGGGATAGAGCGAATTATTGTTCATTAAATCGCAGCAAATCCGATGATTTGCAGTCATTTTCGTCAAATGCACTGGACAATTAATCTGTCCTTACGAAAAATGTCGATAGACGTTGAAAACAAATTGAAATTTCATTGGTTGTACTAAAAGCGACCAATTTCTAATTGCCGGAGTATATATAAATGAGCGTGACAATTACCGAAACTGCAGCCAAAGAAGTTCAACGCTTCATCACTGAAGGCGACTATGACGACAACGCAGTTTTGCGTATCGGCGTTGCCGGAGGCGGTTGCAGTGGATTCAGCTACAGCCTGAACATCGCATCTGACTACGACGAAGCCAACGACATGAAGACCGAACAACACGGTGTTCCAGTCGTCGTTGATCGTAAAAGCGCGTTGTACCTCGAAGGAACCACGGTCGACTACTACGAAGGGATCGAGCAACGTGGTTTTCAGTTCCACAACCCCAACGCAAAGAAATCTTGCGGTTGCGGGAACTCGTTCAGCACATAGGACAACGCTCGCCGTAGCTCAGAAGTCTATTCTGTTGCGAACCTAACGGGGAACTCTGCAGAATAAAAATCCGAGCTACATCAGCGTCGAAGAAGAGCCATCGTTTCTACGGTGGCTTTTTTCGTGAACGGATGCGTGGTGTCGCCTTCGGAGGTTATTCAACCGATCAATGTTAGCCGCATGGCGCTAGCCGCGG
>CALDEW010000292.1 GCA_937942355.1 uncultured Pirellulaceae bacterium
AAATGGGTTGAAAAAGTCGAAGAGGTTGAAGTTCCAAAAATCGTTCGCAAAAAGATCCCTTACACGTCGACACGAAAAGTCCCTTACACGGTTCGAATGCGCGTCGCTGTCGATTGTTTCGGCAACCCGGTTGGGAAACCGGAACCTGTTGATGCGAAATGGAAAACTTTCTTCAGCACAACCAATCGCCCGAGTGACGAAGATCTAAAGAAGGTTGTTGTTGAGAACCGCGATCGACGTCCGGCATCTTTTAACGTGGATTCGGCCTCTTCGGCAGATCGTGCTTTGCCAACGCCTGCTGCGGCAGATCTTCCACCGGCGCTTAAGGAAACGACTTCGGCGATGCCTCCAAAGGAAGAAGGTCATTCGGTTTTGGTGCCTGAAACGGAAACCAACATTGAAACGTCAACATCGTTGAAAACGCTGACCGGTGCTCCCTTGGAAGTAAAAACCCCGATGAAACCGCTCAGCTTGGAACGTTCTTTAGCTGATTCCGTTGGAACGCGCGAGACGGAGGAGACCTCCACGCTCAAGCCCGTTACCGAAGCTGCCACAGCAGTTAAAAAGGAAGTTCAGTTTGATCAGAATTTGTTGGCAGCACCAGCCGTGCCTAACATCGCTCCACGCACCTTTGATGTCAAAGGGATCGACCAAGTCGAAGGTATCAAGCGTCGTAGCATTAACGACATTTATTAAGCGCTTCTGCAATTCAAAAATCAAACTCTGCGTCTCTGCGTCTCTGCGACTCTGCGACTCTGCGACTCTGCGCGCGGATAAGTGATCATTGGCGCGCGCAGAGATTCAGTGCGGGGAAAACTCCTTCGCCGGACTTTACTCTATCTTTTCCGCGATTTGCTCAATTCCAATCGCCCCCGATGCGTCTTTGCATTTCAGCGTTGGCTGAGCATAGCGTACTAACTGGCGCTGTCCCGAAACTTTGAACCGATCTCCCTTTTGCAAAATCGGACGCTGTTCGCTCATCGAACCGAATTGATACGTTCCGGCCGCCTGACATGGAAACCAATGCCCCTTACCTTTATCGTCCTCTAAGTAGAATTCGGGATAGGTGTGCCCGGGGATCCAGACCGCTCGGGCCGGGATGTTTTGTACTCGGCAGATCGCGATGAACAAAGACGACAACTCTTCGCAATCGCCGGTACCGTCTTCAAGTGCTTCGACACAGCCTTTAATTTGTTTGTCGAACTTGTATTCCACATTTTCGCGCACCCAAGTGTAGATCGCTTCGACTTGATCCCAGGCGCTGAGGTCAGCGTTGTCCTTTTTTAGTTTTTGGGCGATTGCGATCACCTCAGGTGCTTTGACGTCGATGTAGGGACTTTCCCCCAGATAATAAGACCGCAGGACACCGCGCGGGTTGGTTGCAAATTTGAACCCTTCGGTTTTCGTTGGCGCGGTGATATCACGTTTGGTGATGCGGAAAAGGGTTGCCGCAAGTGCTTCTTCTTCGGGTTGCATACGGTCGATCTTGAACATCATCTGCCGCCCGTTGGGCTTGAGCGGTTTGAGTTTAATCTTCCCAACGCTGCCCAGTCGTTCTTCTTCGACAAGTTCGATGGATTGTTCGGGGCACTCGATCGGGACGGGAGACGTTGCAAAAATACCCGTCGCGGTGCCAGCGCTGCTAATCTTCATGCCAAACCGCCACACCGATTCGGTTTCGGGTTGAGTCTGCGGTTGGTCTTCTTGTCCCCATGCGGACGCTCCCCACGCAAGCGCCAGAACTAGGAAAAAGAAGCCTGCCGCGCGATGACGAACTGTAACTGTTGTGTTTTTGATCGTATTGGACAGCATTGAAGGAATCCGAGAACAGTTTAATGACAAGCCGGAAGGCACTGTTGGTTGGTGTTGCAAAAACGAGGTCGCCTTCCGGCTGGTCGTTAAACGGCTTTGTTGGCATCAATCAGATAACGGTTCACGAACAAACATCATTTGTTTTGGGGCGGTCGTACTTTTGACTTCCCCGTATGCGGCCACGAATTTCTTTTTGCCTTTGACGCCGGGCACCCGAATGTTGTCGCCCTTTTGCAAGATGACTTTCGGTTCGACAATCTTGCCGAAGGCGCGAATCCCCACAACGTCGCATGGAAACCAGTGTAGTTGGCCATTGGGGTCGGCCAGCAAGAATTCTGCGTACTGGGTGCCATCAACGAAAACCATTCGCGCCGGAATCGAATTCGCCCGGCACATCGCGACGAATAATCCGACGACGTCTTCAGGGTGTCCTGATTTTTTGACAAAGGTTGTGATCGCCCCACGGGGATCTTCGTCGCCTTGGTCGACATTCTCACGCACCCAATCAAAAATACGTTCGACTTTCGCCCAATCCGTTCCTTCGCCTTGGACCAGTTCTTGGGCTTGCTTTCGCAGATCTTTGTTGCGGAAACTGATCGCTGCTCCCGACGTGATGTATTTTTTGGCCAGCTTCTCCTTCTTATCGGGAATGGAGAACACGGTCGTATCTGGCGGCGCGTTGACGCGGTGCGTCGTCACCATGAAAGTCTGTAACGCGACAATTTTTTTCTTGGGCGGAATCACGCGCCCTCGCAGAATCAAGCGATCGAGCCCATCGAGTTCGTCGATCTTTTGGACGGCAAATTCAATAGGGATGTCTTCGTCAAAAATAGAAACCGACTGTTCAGGCCATTCTTTAGGGATAGGGATGTAAGTGAAAACGTCTTTCACCGCATCGCGCCCCGTTACTAAGACAACACCGACTCGCCATTTTTGTTTGACGGGATCAGAAAATGTAACGCCAACGTATTCTTTTTCTGCGGATTCAACTGAGGCGGGCGAATCGTCGAAGGTGGAAGCGGAAGATGGCGTTTCGGTTACCTGCGCCGGCGATTCTTTGGGCTCTTTTTTAGTCGCTGTTGGTGCGGGAAGTGCAACGGGAACATCCATCGGCGCTTTTACTTCGGGCGCAGGATCTACGACAGGGGAAACCTTTTTCGCGACCGATTTTTTTTCGGGAGCGATTTTTGTTTTTCGGACCGTGCGTCGGGGGGCCCCGTAAGAGGTCCCTTTGCGAATCCAGAATCCGTCGTCGGCTTTTGTATCTGAGGGAAAGAGCAGACAGAGCAACAGTATGGCGAATGCGATCGTTAAAATGCTTGGAGAATTTTTCATAGCGGTAATCAGTGATCTCCGGTCGATGCGTTTTGAAGTTGCGTTGGGGCAAGCCCTAAGCTTCGGTCGACTCAGCCGATTCTACGACTTCGAGTTGTACGACTCGGATCGCGCGGCGGTTAGCTTCTTTAATTTCGACTTTCACGTTGAGAATCATTAATTCCTGACCGGGACGAGGAATATCTTTCAATTCTCGCATGATCAGCCCCGAAATGGTTGCGCAATCTTCGTCCTCGGGAAGCAAAACGCCCAGTTTTTCGTTCACACGGTCAATCGGCGTGGCTCCATCAACGACCGCCATGTTCGGTGCCAGCATTTCTATCTGTGCGCGTTCTTCGGCGTCGGTTTCGTCTACGATTTCCCCAACGATCTCTTCCAAAACGTCTTCGATCGTGACGACGCCGGCAAAACCTTGGTACTCATCACGCACAACCGCCATGTGCATTCGGCCTTGGAGAAAAATGGCCAGCATCGTATCCAGGCGGACACTGTCTTGAACCGCCACCGGCGCGCGGAGCATTTTCTTCAGTGGCCGTCGTTTGTTGTTCTTGCGGAGCGATTCGCGCAAGAGGTCTTTGGCAAACAAGATCCCCACAATGTTGTCAATCTTTTCTTCAAAGATTGGGATGCGTGTTCTGCCGGATTCGACGACGAACTCAAGCATCTGTTCCCATTCCGTGTTGACTTCTAACGCGTCGACGCGCGAGCGCGGAGTCATGATTTTAGTCACGTCGGCGTCGTCCAAATCCATTACGCCTTCGATCATTTCGCGCGTGTCGCGTTCCAAAAAACCGTCGTGTTGGGCTTCTGAGGCCAGGGATAGAATTTCGTCTTCGAAGGCTTCTTCTTCGTCCTCTTCTTCTTCGGATTGTCCGCTGGCCCGCGCGAACATCGCAGACACAAATTTCTCGCCCATCAAAAAAGGAAATCCGACCAATGCGACTAATCGCCACCACTGGTAAGTGCGAAATAAGAACTGTGGCGAAGCGATCTTAGAAACGGCCCAAGGAATCCAGCTTTGCGTTACGACCAGGACAAAACCGATCACGAAAGCGGAAATCGTAAACTGAATCGCCGGCACATTGTCCAACATCCTGTCGCCATATAACCAACCCACCATCGAACAAACCAATGTTGCCAAGCAGATCATTTGCATAACGCCCGCGCCGACTTCCATTGGATCGCGCGAATCGAAAATTCGGCTAAAGAGAAGCGGCTGTTGTTTTTGCAAACAGTATTCTTCAAGTTCGTGCCAAGCGATCTCTTTCAATACGCGGCACGCAATTGCAGAAAGCGTCCCGAAAAAGAGGCTGAACATCATTAACCACAAATAGAAAGTGGTCATGTTTAATGGTCCTCGGTAGTTTCCAAATCGGTTTCCCACACATGGGCAATGTCAAAACGCCCAAGATAGTCTGCTTCGGCGGCTCGCATTTTCTCAGCAGACGATTCGTCAACGTCGTCCAAGCCGACCAGATGAAGTGTCCCATGTACGACGTACAGCAACAATTCGTGTTCCCAAGGTACTCCGATGCGCGTGGCTACTCTTTGCGCCGTTTCGGTGCTGACGATCAGCTGACCCACGATTGAGTCTTCGGATGCTTCGATAACGAAACTGATCACATCGGTCGCGTAGTCGTGCTGAAGGTACTGGTTGTTTAAAACGCGAATGCTGGCATCGTCGACCAAAGCGATGCTCAACTCGCTTTTTTCAAAACCAAAGTCTTTGAAGATTTCTGTGGCGGCGGCGACCAACAGGGATGGATCGACCGGAAGTTGTTGGTCGTCGGAGACTTCGATGTTGTGAGGCGATGCTGTCATTGAAAGTGATTGGGGAGTTTGGGGCAAGTTGTCGGGGCTCGACGAACGTTGGTACTAAGCTTAATCCTAACCTAATTGTTACCGTTTCGGGGGAGCGTTTGTAGGAACACGGGCGCTTTGTTTTGTGCAGCGCCGCAAGAGCCGCTTGCCAGCGCATTGGTGCGTCTGGGTGATCGTGATAGTCTGTTAAAAATAAATTCCACTGGTTCAAAAAAACAGCCAAGTATCGGATAATGCGTATCTAATGTTTCAAATTGTCGTATGAAGAAGATCTACTGACCATGCGGATTTACGATCCTCAGAAGCCAATCCTATACACGCATATCCCCAAATGTGCGGGATCGAGTATGAGACACGTGCTGTCGGAGTGGTTTGGCGATGGGTTTCACAAGGTCGACCAGTTGCACAATGCCCAGTTCGGCATGCAAAAGTTGGCAACGCAAGACGATGAAGGGAATTGGCTTCCCGGGGTGAGCTGTATTCAATCTCATTTTCACCACGGTTACGGATTTGGGCTGCCTTATTTTTATCCGGAGGTGGATCAGTACATTACCATTTTACGTGACCCATTTGATTTGATGGTGTCGATGTATTTTTTCATGAAGGGACGCAGTCGCAAAGGCAAGTTCTGGTATCGAGGCCGACCGGTCGATATTTCGGAGAGGTACCCCAACATCGAGTCCTATTTGAGTTCCCATCCCTACTGGATATTTAGTCACCTTCCGCAAAACTTGACGCTGGTAAATTATCGCCAGCAACTGGCGTCTCAGTTCGTTTACATCGGCGTCTATGAGGACTTGCAAACCTCGATCGACCAGTTGGCTTCGGTGCTCGATAAGCCCGCGATTCCATTGCCGGTCAGCAACGCATCGGAGTATGACGAAAACGTTCCCAACCACATGCGGGAACAGTTTTACCGCGATTATCCGCTGCCTAAGAAAATTTACGATTTCGCGGTGGAGAATTATTTGACCGCCGGTGAAACGACAGGCATGGAAATTCCGAACTCAGAAGTTGGCAACGACGCGGCACTGGAAACCAGCTCAGGCGATCTCGATTTGCCCCTTGGCGATGACGACGTCGTCAGCGGCGATATGGTGATGTCGGAGGAATCCTCATGAAGTTTGGATTCTATTCCTGCATGAGCGGGATGCCGTGGGGCGGGAGTGAAGTGCTTTGGTACTTGGTGGCGCGACGCATGCAGCGTCAGGGCCATGAGGTTACGGTCAATTTCAAGCACTGGCCTCACACCGCGATGCAGTTGCAGGAGATTCAAAAGCATGGCGGTAAAGTCTTCTTCCGTGATCGACCGCTGGTCGGGATGAAGGCGCGGATGGAGGGCTTTAATCGGATGATCAAACGCCCGGCCAGTCGTGAGAACGATCTTTGGTTTGAGCGCGAACGGCCCGACGCGGTACTGTTTACGCTGGGCTATCACTCAGATCAAATTTATCCTGCAGATCGCTGTTATGAGGCTGGGATCCCCTACGCGATCAACCTTCAGTGCGCCAGCAGTTTTTTCTTCATCACTGGAAACCGGTTAGAGGAATATCGACGCTGGTATCGAAATGCTGCCAAAGTTTATTTTGTTTCCAAGGAGAATCAGGAAAAGCTTGAAAACAATCTGGCGATGCGGTTGGACAATGCTGAGATCATCGCCAATCCATTTGCGATGGATTACGATGCTGATCCGGAGTATCCATCAACCGATGATGGGTTCAAGTTGGCGGTGGTGGGAAGAATTCACTTCCAGTCAAAAGGCCAAGACATCGTCGTTGATACGATGAAACAGGAGCACTGGCGCGAACGAGATCTGGAAGTAAATTTTTACGGCCATGATCAAGGCAATATGCATCAGTTGAAAGATCTGATCGCTATGCATGGATTGAGCGACAAACTTCATTACATAGGTTTCCGCAAAGACGTGCAGGAAATTTGGAAAGAGAACCATGGTCTGTTGTTGCCTTCGCGGTACGAAGGTGCGCCGCTGATCGTGACCGAAACGATGCTGTGCAATCGCATGCCGATCACCACCAATTTGGGCAGAAATAGCGAACTGATTGACGACAATGTTTCAGGATTCATCGCCGAAAGTGCGACCGTGAATTTGATTGACGAAGCGCTGGAGCGAGCTTGGACTCACCGAGCTCAATGGCGCGAAATCGGCATGATGGCAGGCCAACATATCCGCCGACGATACCCGCAAGACCCGGTAAAGGATTTCACGGAGCTGCTGCTGAAGCTGTAGTCGACTGCCGCACTGTCTGGGGGCCGAAATCAAAGATTTACAGTAGTGGGTGAGAGCACGAGTCCGGCCCTTCTATTGCCCGTAAATTCATGCTTCAATTCAGCCGTGGAAGCGTTGTGTAATGCAGCTGCAGGATTCGTCGCCTCATCCACTACCCCAGAATTGCCACGGATTGCTCTACTTGCGGCGTTGCTGCCAGAGAATTTTGTCCACAGCGGTTGCTTAATGCCCGGTTGCTGTAAGGATAAGCACTCCCAAACATCGTTCGCTTCCGTCTTTAAGTAATGCTCAAGTTTCGTAACTCACGCAGTCGTTTCGCCGATTTCCTCAAACGCTTTGCCGATAAGGAAGCTGGAGAAAAGAAAGCGTCTGAAGAAAATCCTGAAGGTGTCAGCGATCACCAAAACGCGGGCCACGAAAAGGGCAAGCGCCGCGCCTACCTCAGGCTTTACGTTCGCCGTTTGTGGCCGCACTGGCGCATGGTTGCGTTGTTGGCGACCATTGCCGTATTGATTGCTGTGCTGGAGATTCTGCAGCCGTTGTTCGGCCGCTATATCATCGACCAAATTCTGTTGGATGAATCGAAAACGACCGCCGAAAAAGTGACGGCGCTTAATATTACGGGCGCGCTGTTTCTAATGCTCGTAGCATCCATTCACTGCCTTGGCATGACGCGCAGCTGGTTTCAACGACTGTTGAACCAGCGCGTGATCCTCACGCTGAGACGATCGTTGTTTGATCGTTTGTTGAAGTTGCCGTTGGATTCATTGGCCGAGATGAAGGTCGGCGGGATTATTTCGCGACTGACTGATGACATCAGCAAAACGATGGGGCTGATGCAGATGGCAGTGATATCGCCGGGAGTCGCGGTGTTGAGGCTGTTGTTGGCGATGGGGATTCTTATCGCAATCAACTGGAAACTGGCCGTGACCGCGCTGGCGATTTTGCCTCCGATCATGGTGCTGTCGATCATTGCCATTCGCAAGATCCGTCCGATCTACCGCGCTATTCGCAAAGATGTTTCCCGAGTCGACGGTCGCGTGGGAGAAGCGTTTTCCGGCATCCGCGACGTGCGCGCCTTTGGCGGTGAAAACCAAGAGTCAGCCGAATTTACGCGCGGGCATCATACGATCGTGCGGATGAGAATGTACGCTGCCAAACGCGAGATCATCCTCTGGACGATCTGGGGCATGTTGATGGGGCTGATTGGCGTGGTGATCACTTGGTTCGGTGGCCATTGGTTTTTACAGGGCCAAGCCACCATTGGCGACATTACAGCATTTCAATTTTATACGCTGATGTTGTTGGGGCCGGTCTGGCAGATCGTCGAATCGATGACGGAACTGCAGCGGTCACTGGCGTCAATGGAGCGCGTGTTTGATGTGCTGGAAAGCCCAATCGATAAACCGGATCGAGATAATGCGATTGAAGCCGACCCGTTTGTGGAGCAGATCGAGCTGAAGGACGTTCGATTTTCGTACAACGAAGGCGACGAGGTCATCAAAGGCGTAAATTTGGCTGTGCCCGGCGGCAGTGTCGTCGCGCTGGTGGGGAAAAGTGGAGCCGGTAAGACGACGGTCACGGATCTTATCGCGCGGTTTTACGATCCCACATCCGGCCAAATTTTGCTCAACGGACGAGACTTGCGAGAATATCGCATCCAATCTTTCAGACAGTTGCTGGGCGTTGTGCAGCAAGAGGTGTTTCTGTTTGATGGAACGGTCTTTGACAACATTGCCTACGCGAATCCGCGGTCGTCCCGCGACGCCGTGATCGTCGCGGCTCAGCAAGCCAACGCGCATGATTTTATTTTGGAGTTGCCCGATGGTTATGATTCACTGATCGGTGAACGGGGCGTGAAATTGTCCGGCGGACAGCGCCAACGTCTCTCGATCGCGCGGGCGCTGTTGGCGGATCCCAAGATTTTAGTTTTGGACGAAGCGACCAGTAATCTCGACACCGAAAGCGAGCAACTGATTCAAGGCGCGATGAAAGAGTTGCTGAAAAACCGAACGACCTTTGTCATCGCGCATCGGCTTTCGACCATCACTCACGCTGATAAGATCGTCGTGATCGAGGATGGCAGGATCGTGGAAACGGGGACGCATGACCAATTGTTGGGTGACGGAGGTCATTACGCGGAAATG
Organism: uncultured Pirellulaceae bacterium; assembly: GCA_937942355.1. Lineage (GTDB taxonomy): Bacteria > Planctomycetota > Planctomycetia > Pirellulales > Pirellulaceae > Mariniblastus. The sequence goes on from CALDEW010000292.1 coordinate 9,364, forward strand.
GTGCGCCGTCAGCAGGAAACGATGACGGTTTGAAATTGAGTGGATCAGTTCGCGAGGGCAAGTGAGCGGCAGGCGATAGCCGCCGGTTCTTCTGGCACAGCCGAGTTGGGGCGGCACTGTTCTAACGAGGACGTGAGGCGGCCGCGTTCGCTCGTCGGCCATGGCCGTTGCGTTTCCGGATTCTTCCGGAAGGCGAGTCGACTATTCGGCCAGCGCCTCAAAGAGCGTTATAGCATTTTGAAACGCTGCTTGCTGTTCTTGCTCACGATCCCCTCCGCTTTCTTCGGCGACCGCTGCAGCGTTCACCGGTCCGACGGAATCGAGAGTCTTGAATTTGTCTCGTAGAATCTGCAACGCGTCAGCTCCTAGACCATCCTGCACGATCGGTTTAAGGTTTTCGGCGAGCGCTTCGATGGAAGGTTCGTAGTGCTTTAGTACGAATGCGATGTCATACGCATCTTTTTCCTTGTTGCGTTCATCGAGGGCAAAGGCCTTAATTAGAACAAATGCTTCTGGCGAAACGATTCTTGCATTAACTACGTTATCTGAACCGTTTGGCATCTTTCCTGTTATGGTGATTTCCTCGCAGTTTTCAAATGCAAGGTCTACGCCACGAATTGAGTTGATCTTCAAAGCATCGACCATGATCGCACGTGTTTTGTCCCCCTCCGCTACATACTCGCCACTAATTAGATCGACCTTTACAGGTTCGGACGCATCGGGAACTTCTCTGATGAAACGGGTTGGGGCGGTAAAATGAGCGTAGTTGCTTTCTGTAAGCCGGTTCAGAATTGAGCTATAGACATCCTCCCCAACTGCATTGGGACCGATGGCGAGGTCGACATCCAAAGAACCGATGTGCTTCTTGTCGGGGTACTTTAAATCTGGCACCCATCCGCCGACGATAACAATGTCATCCTTGAATGCACCCAAGACGTTTATTACTTCGATAAGGACCGCGCGGGCTGCATCTTGCTGTTTCATGGGAGTTGCAACGATTCAAATAATGGAGCTAAGTGTTTTTCAAATACTGCATCAGCAGCCTCTTCACCTCGCCCCGACATTTGCTTGAGATCGAGCCATGTTTGAAGGGGGGAAGTCTGTTGCGGTTCACCAATTTGATCATTGAAAACGCTCGAATCATAAGGACTCAGGAACACAAGGTTATGGCCGGTTTCAACCGGACGCGCGCCGCATTCCTCTTTTAATGATAACAGCGCTCGCTCTGTTATCGCGCTCGAACGTACGTAGAAGTTCGCGACGTTGTAACGAACTTCCGGAGATTGACGCCATGCTGCCGACATTCTTGCCAATGCATACTGCTGGTTGTTGCCAAGGCACCATTTGGCAACCTTACTTTCGATCTCCTCAATTTCACCGCGCACAAAAAATCTTGCCGGTTCTTCTACTTTGGGATAGTTCTTTGCCCACGCCTCAAGTAGTTCTCGCGGATTCTTCAGCGTCAGTAGTTGATTTTCTTCTTTCGCATAACTTAGATACAGCAATGCGTGCTTTACCTTGGAAGCAAGCCCCATACTTACGCCGACGTTCGGATGCTCTGCGAGTTCGCTGACTTGCCACCGACGACAAGGCTCTGACAACATCGCCCGAATAATCCTGCTTGATTTTGGTGAGAAAACGTTTGTTGGCGGAGGCGAAGACGATCTGACCAGCTTCTTGTTGAATCCTTTTCGATGCAACAATAGTCCGAGTCGTTCATTAGCAATAAGGCAGTTGCCCGAATGGTCCAAAAACGAGACTTCGTGTTTTCGTGCGATTTCTGCGACCCGTTCTGAAATAGTTGGAGCAATAAACACGAAGGTTGTTTTTCCTCTTGGTGATTTTTTTGATGCGATCCTCTCAAACAGATCGTCAGCGATTTGTGGCGTCACCCGTTCGCGCGATTTGACGTTGAAGCGGAACTCGGTTCCGGTTCCCGGTTGGCTTACAAGGATCTCGACTTGTTCTGGTGAGTCAGAATCAGCCGACACATGGAATTCCCCCATGTCGGCGAATAGTTCGCGGAAAAGTGCGGAAATCAGGTTTTCGTACTCAGGATTTTCAGGCATGTTTCACTAAATTGATCGGTTTCACTACGTAGTGAATATAGCACTTAGAGTGAAACAGGCAAGGGTTTATCGTGTTTTCCTCATCAAGAACATCTACAACCGCCGTTAGGACTTTCAGCTCCATCGTCGCAAAGTCAAAGAGTTTTGAGGACAAGTGGCTACCGTCACCAGTCGCACGGACACAGCCGTTGTCGATGGCTTGCAACAGTTGAGACTTTCCTGATCCATTCAGCCCTGTGATCACGAACCAATCGGGTAACTCAGGCGAATTGAGCGTCTCAATCGAAATATGCGATTTCAATAAGTCTAGATGCATGGCATGGTGTCCAACTTAAACCTACACTGCCAAACCAAGAGCGACTTCTTCTCTCCTTCCGAAAAGTTCGTACGCGCGGCCGATGCCGTCAAACTGATTGAACGGGGCGCACTCGAAATCGTCTTGCACGATCATCAGGCTGCTGACCTCATGGTATCAAAATCTCATGGGCGGTGGTTGTTCTGGGATCCGTAATTCTTGACGAAATGGGTTGCTGGTTCCGGGCTGATGGTGGGGAACACTGGCTGCGGTTCAAGGTTCGGATGGTTTGTTCTTCACGTATTGATCGAGCCACGTGATCATTTCGGCTTGGGTGTGAAGCACGCTTTGCCGGGCGATGTAACCATGCGATTCGTGCGGCAAAATCACCAGCCGCGCCGTTCCGCCATTTCCCTTGATCGCTTGGTACAGCCGCTCGCTTTGAAGCGGAAAGGTGCCGGAGTTGTTGTCTTTTTCGCCGTGCATGATCAACAGCGGCCTCTGGATTTTATCGGCCGACATGAAGGGGCTGATGTTTTGGTAAACGGATTTCGCTTCCCAATAGCTGCGGCGTTCTGATTGAAAACCAAACGGCGTCAGTGTCCGGTTGTAGGCACCGCTGCGCGCGATGCCGGCGCGGAAGATCTGACTATGAGCCATTAGGTTCGCGGTCATGAACGCACCGTAACTATGCCCACCCACGGCAGTACGTGCTCGATCAGCCACGCCGCGCTCAACGGCGTAATCAACCGCTGCCTGAGCCGCATCGACGATTTGTTGGATGAAGGTGTCATTCATGGTTTCGGGATCGCCGATCACCGGCATCGTCGCATTGTCCATGACGGCGTAGCCTTGGGTGACGGCGGTAAGATGCGAAATGCCCACCATCCGAGTGAAACGTTGGGAACTACCGGAGACTTGGCCCGCTGTTGATGGATCGTTGAACTCTTGCGGGTACGCCCACACCAGCAACGGCAGGCGTTGGCCTGGCTGATGATCGGCCGGCAGGTAAAGCGTCGCCGACAATTGCACACCATCGGATCGTTGGTAGGTGACAATCTCCTTTTTGATACCTCGTATCTGCGGAGTGGGATCTTGAAAGTGGGTGATGGGTCTACCCGCGCCGACGGAATTACTGGACGCAACGCGTTTTTTCAGCAGTAAGTTCGGCGGCGACGAAGGGCTTTGGTGCGAGGACAACCAAACCAAATCATCCAAGTCATCACTGGGCTGAGGCAGAAGTTTCACCACCGATTCCAAAGAGTCGTGATCGCATTGCCAGATGCGGTTCGTTTTAAGCGTTGTTAGATTTTGTTGGTCTAGGAACGGTCTGTTGCCGGTTTCTGAAGCGCCTATGCCCGATCGGAAAACCGAATCACCGCGCAGGTCAACAACGTAGTGGCCGCTGGCGTCACATTTTTGAACGATACGCCCCGGATCGTTGTACTTGTCGCGGATGCTGCGATCGACGATGACTGTCGAATCGGTTAAGGATTTTTCGACGTCGTATAAGCGGTTTTTTATCCAGCGCTCGTCGCGATCGTATTCGGTCGTGATCATGGTGTCTGGATCCGCGAAGTATGAAATACCGTAGTGACGGTGCTGAACCTTCATCAACGGCGTAGGATCGCTGGTAAACGGAGCTTCGGTAACCCAAACTTGATCGCGGAAATCCGCCGCTTGATTGGGATCGCCGCCGTCGAGCGCCGTGGTGTAGCAAACCGACGCGCGGCGCGATGACATCCAATGGATCAACCGTGCTTCGGTCCGTACGCCTTCGATTGGAATGTTCTCGGCGACGGGAATGTCGGCGATCTGAAAGATCGTTTCGCCTGCCGCATTACAAACGTCGACTTCCATGGCGAACTGGTGATAGGTCAGCAAATAGGAAAACGGTTTTTTCAAACGGGTTACCAAGACGTGTTCACCATCAGGCGCCGGCGAAACGTCTGCATACAT
>CALDEW010000293.1 GCA_937942355.1 uncultured Pirellulaceae bacterium
GGAAAACCAAAACAACGACAAAATAAATCAACGGAACTCGGTCCATTTCTTGGTACCCCACCTTGCCTGATAACGCCGCTGCTGAATTTTGGCGGGGTGGTAGATTCTGACCAACTAGTTGATCTCGGTTGTGGCGACGGACGTGTTCTTTTTGCCGCGGCAGAAGAATTTGGATGCCGGTGTCTGGGCTATGAAGTCGACCCGATCCTTGTTCAGAGAATGCGAGAAAACATAAAACGCAAACACGCTGAACAAATGGTAGAAATTGTTCAGGGAGATGCGATGTCCGCAGATTTAAGTACAGCCTCAATTGTGTTTGTTTTTTTACCAGTGCCTTCGATACAACGGATCCTCCCAGAATTACTGAACCGAATACAGCCAGGTGCCAGAATTGTCGTTCACGAACAAGAAAAACTGCAAAACGTGCCACCACCGAGTGAAAGTATTCCTTTGATTGCTTCAGGTGGCGTGACAGTGGCGCACAAGTGGATTGCGGGAAAGAAATGAACGATTCGCCTGAAAGCGTTAGCGGCTCGCCTTTCTGGAGGTCGCTGAAAAAAATCAAAGCCATCCTGTCACCTCAGGACTACTTCGCTCTTCTTCGATTGCTGGTCTGTGTGATATTGGCTTCTGTAATGGAAATGATCGGTGTATTTTCGATCCTGCCCTTCATGCAAGTCGTTTCTGATCCGACGTATATTGAATCGAACCAATGGCTGCGATGGTTCCGATCGACGATGGGATTTACATCTGACCATCAGATGATGATTTGGATGGGGGTTGTCGTCTTGGCCGTTTTCGCCTTTACGGCCGTCGTGAATGTACTCAACAAGTGGATAATCAACTGGACGGTCTGGAGGATCAACCACCATATTTGCGTAAATTATCTGCGGCGCTGCACGCGAGTACCCTTTGAGTTTTTCTTGGAAAGTAATTCGGCGGATCTAGTTAAAAAAGTCATTTCAGACATCCACAGTCTGGTTTCTGGGGTCCTCTTGGCCGCTTGTAATTTCGTAAGCAGTCTTTTCAAAGCGATTTTCATTTTGGGCTTGCTGGTTTATTTGAATCCAAAATTAGCGATGGTGGCCTTCTTAATCTTTGGTGGAGCCTATTTGATTCTCCATTTGGCTCGACACCGCTATCTAAGCCGACTAGGCGAGAAACGCTTAGAGGCAATTTCCTTACGCCTAAAATCTTTTACAGTGACACTCGCAGGAACGCGGGCGCTGCGGGTGGGGGGAGCAACGAATTTGTTTGTCGAGAAATTTGAGAAAGCGTCGAGTGACTGCTCAAACATACAACCAAAACTCCTGCTCACTAACCTGATTCCCAAGTGCGTCATTGAGTTGCTGGCCTTCGGTGGAACCATTGGAATTGTGCTTTTCGTATTGGTCAATGGCGATTCACTGCTGGGCATTATCCCGACGCTAAGTGTTTTTGCCGTGGCGACGTATAAATTGCTGCCGGCACTCAATTCAGCCTTTTCTGCAGCGGCCGACATTAGTCACAATCTGCCCGTCGTTGACGAGATCTATGAAGACATGAAGGGCGAAGACGATCTGCTACCGCCGGTTGAGCAATTTGACGAAGCAGAGCTTATGCCATTTCACGATCAGATTGCCTTGGAGAATGTCACCTACCGGTACAGTGACCAAACACCGTTGGTGCTAAATGGGATTGAACTTTCTATTCGCAAAGGAAGTTTCAACGCACTGGTGGGCAGCACTGGTTGTGGAAAATCGACACTAATCGACTTGGTCTCAGGGCTGCTATTTCCCGAATCGGGTTCGCTATCAATTGATGGGGTTCAGGTCACACGAGAAAACGTATTTTCGTGGCAAAAACATCTCGCTTATGTGCCGCAAGAAGTTTTCCTCTACGACGACACGATCGCTGCCAACATCGCATTGGGAGTTTCGCCTGAGAAGATTGACCGGGAGCAGGTTCGCCGCGCTGCAAAAATGGCTGAAGCATTCGACTTTATCGAAAAAGACACTCCAAACGGTTTCGATACCGTTATCGGAGAACGCGGCGTGCGACTAAGTGGGGGGCAGCGTCAACGTTTGGGATTGGCTAGGGCATTTTATAAAAAACCATCAGTCTTATTGCTCGACGAAGCCACTAGCGCGCTGGACAACGTTACCGAAGAAGCTGTCATGCGAGTCATTGAAAATCAACTAACGGGCGTGACCGTAATTATGATTGCGCATCGTTTGAGTACTGTTAAATTCTGTAACCAAATATATTTTCTTCAAAGTGGGACGGTGGTCGACGCGGGTACCTTCGAGCAATTAACCACATCCTGCGATTCATTTCGAAAGATGGTTGAAGCAGGGGACCAGAGCATCTGATCGCAAATTGCGATAATGAACATGCTCTAGATTCTAGTGTTTGAAATCCCTATGAGCATTCCATTGAAAAACTTCTAATCAGTTCAGCAACACAAGCAACACTCGGCTCCAGCAACATCATTCCATGGCTCGATTCAACTTGCTCAATTCGCAACTGCCGGTTGGTCGAGTGGTCTTTTAATTCTAGATGAAAATCTTTACTTGGATCGGTAGCGCTCTCGGAACTTCGAATTAGCATCATCGGTGTTGCGATTTGTCCAACGGCATACCGCAGGTTCGCATCCATCGTTTTATCGCGCAAATATATCCTGCGATATTCTCTTCGACTGGCCGGGTCAAACGCAAAATCAGCCATTACTGCTTGTAACCTCTTGTGATATTGATGGAACAAATACCGCGGCAGCCATTCTACAATACTGGGGCGTAGTTGCCTGAAATAGGCAAGATCAATTTTAAGACGTCGGTATTTTAGAACCGAGTCAACGACTGTCAGACTTCCGACATTTCGTTTTGCCGTTTCGAGTTGCCTTGCCACCTCAAAAGCCACCGCACAGCCTTTGCAATAGCTGACAAGATCCCAAGGCTCATCTAGGGAGGCACCACTAAGCAACAACCGACTGTCGATTTTTGCAATGAAATCGGCAGCGGATTCTTCAACCGTCGAATAGGGGGGCTCGAAGCGTTTCAAACCACGTGACTGAGCGCCCAAAACGGGGCGATCTTCAAAGTAAGCTGCAAGGTGACGATAGAACATTACGGGTTCAAAACCTACGTTCACACAAACCAACGGCCGTCCCTTTTGTTGTCGATTAAAACTGACAATGACATCGGATCCACCATCGGACGACTCCGACTTCAGAACCAAACCCAATGACTCAACGGTAGGGTTTTCAATCAGCACCGAAGGTGAAAAACGTTTGCCAAACGACGCCTCAATCGCAGCCACCAAACGAGCCGCAGTCAAGGAATTGCCGCCGATTGAAAAGAAATTGTCGTCGTAGCGGACTTCGGTGATACCA
>CALDEW010000294.1 GCA_937942355.1 uncultured Pirellulaceae bacterium
GATCCACTGAACACATACGCCGGCGGCCCCAAGGAGCGCGTCAAACATGGCGATCAAAGCCAGAAACGCGATCAGCATCGCCGCAATGTTGATCGCCAGTTTCATCCCGTCGCTGGCTCCGATGGCGGCCGCCTCAATGACATTGGTCGCAGTTTTCTCCATTTCCTGTTCCGAAGCCACCACGTCTACGGGTGTTTCGGTTTCAGGCTGCAATATCTTGGCGATCACCAATGCCGCCGGAGCCGAAATAATTGAGGCGGAGAGAATGTGTCCGGCGCTGACGCCTTGATTGACAAAAATCGCCATCAGACTTCCGCTGATCGTCGAAAATCCACCCACCATCAGCGCGTTCAACTCGCTGCGTGTCATCGTGGCCACATAGGGCTTAATCACCAATGGCGCTTCGGTGTGCCCAACCAGAACATTGGCTGCTGCGGCCAGACTTTCCGGGCCCGTCGTGCCCAAAGTTTTTCGCATCACCCACGCCATGGCGCGGATGATGACCTGCATCACGCCCAAGTGATACAAAATAGACATCAATGCCGCAAAGAAAATAACTGTCGGCAGCACGCCGAAAGCAAACGTCTGTAGCAGAGATTTGGGATTGGTCGGATCGTCGGCGCCCAGTCCGTTGATCCCAAACATGAACCCCGATCCCTCGGAGACGTAAAATAAAATTGCCTTGAAGAAGCCATCAACAGCAGCAAACAAAATGCCGTTTTCGAATTGCCCGCCAAAGGTCCAATTCTGTGACTGAAACAAAATGGCCGCCAGTAGAAACTGCAACAGCAGGCCAATGCCAACCAGCCGCCAATTGACGCGCGTTCGGTAAGAACTCAAGCACCAAGCGATCACAATCATTACCGCCAACCCCAGCAGGCTGATCAAATTCAGTTCGCTCATCGAGTGTGTTCTTTCCTATTTGGGTACTGGCCTGTTTGAGAGCACCCTATGATTTCTTCTTCGTTTTTTTCTTCGGCTTATCCTCGGACTTTTTCTTCGTCTTCTTCGTTTTCTTTTTCGACTTCGCTTCAGCCTTTTTCTTCGGCTTCTCTGGTAGTTCTTCCTCGGGCCCTTCTTCGGGCTCAGTCTCTGGCTCTTCCTCTGGCTCTTCCTCTTCCTCTTCTTCCTCTTCCTTCGGCGTCGGTGTTTGGACCTGAGGAATTCCGTTCTCATCCGTTTTCAACGGAGGAAGCTCGTAGGTCCGTTGCTGGTTGACGACCGAAATTTCATCCATCTCGGTATCGTCAACGTCTTTTCGCAGCAGTAGATAGATCGCACTGGCCATGCACCAGAACAACCCATAAATAAATGCGGCAGCAACACTTCGTGCCAACCACGACCACCCGCGAATCAGTGCCTGCCCGGCGTACAACGGCGTGGAAGGATCCGCGGCAATAACATTGCCCTTTTCGTCTACGGTGGTAGGTGCCGTAAGGCTGCGGACGACGTCCATGCGACTGTCGTCGCCGCTGACCAAAGCTGTCCCAAACGACGTCGACCAGTACCCAAGATTCAAAACGCCCTCGGTAAGGTTTGCAATGATTAACCAACAGAATCCGCCGAACACCATCGCGATTAGAAGGTACATCACATAGTTCAAAGGACGCTGGAATGTGTAGGCATAAGCGCGTGTCATCGCATCAAAGTTATTTTGCCCCTCGCACGCAACGCTGGCCACCATCAACGGCCAACCGAACATCAGCCCTGCCAATAGAATCGCCATCGCCGCCGCCAACGCCAGGACGACAAACCACAACAATCCCACCAGAAGTACCCCTAGGTCAAATCCCATCAAAAGACCAAAGAAGAACGCGGGCACGCACATCGCAGCGACCGCCAACAGCGGAATACCAACGGCACCGATCGCGGCGGTTGATTTTTCTAACGCGAACTCAAACGCTTCATCAAGGCTCATCGGTTCGTTGCGAGTCATCTTCAGCAATGCCACCCGGCAGATCGCGACACCAATGAACGACCAAATCAATAAGCTGCTTACACATCCGGTCAATAGATATAAAAACGCTCGGAACGACCAACGACTGGTGGTCTCGGTCGCACCGGCATCCATCATGTGGTACTGCGGAATCGAAAACAGGTGAGTGAACGGTTCAACAATTTGAGTGAACACCATTCGAGGCCCACTCAACCGCGCTCCCAGAATGTTGATGGAATTCGCTTCGTCGTCGGTGGCCAAAAAAACGCGTTTGTGCGGGTTGCGATTGTATTGGATTATCTCCGCCATCCTTTGATCGGTCTGCAAACCCTGATCAACAAAAATTGTTTCAGCAACAATCCACCCCATTGGCATCGCAACCAAACCCAACAGGGCCAAGATCAGCACCGGCATACTGGTGGCTGCCGAAAGCGACTTGAAGATGATTGTCCAAGGACACAATGCTTGCCAAGAAATTTTGTTGACGTGAACCGGTTGTTCGCTCATGAGTCGTGTCTTTAAAACGGATGAGAACGTGAATGAGTTGAGCAGAAAGCTGTTGCTCCCGATTATAGACGACTCAGCGCGCCGTGGAAGCATCGGCGTTCGCTGCTTGGCTAAATTTTTCGGCCATCGCTTGGTAAATACGATCATCAAGACCGTCTGTAAACATGTTGAAGTGGTTGCGACCGTCGATTATTTCGACTTCAGCGTCGCTGCCCAAGTCTTCAAGCCGCTGCTTCAGCAGCCCAACCGCTTTGGTCAGTAGAAACGTGTCTGCGCTACCGGTGAAGATGTGAAGTTTACCGGCTAGGTCATCTTTTAGCTTCGCCCAATTTGCCTGCAGATGGTTGCTGATATCGTACTGTTTCCAATGCTCGACGATCACCGGATCGACCTCTCCGGTGCCGCGGTTCCAGCATTGCGCAGGCAACCCATCGTCGCCGCGCGGGCTGAAAACGGCTTCGAAACTACGCAACTGTCCGCCGCGCTCAAGCACATCATCCATCTTAGAAAATGAGTCGTACCAGAGAATTGGTTTGCCATCGGCGATTGCTAAAGGTTTTCGATTGCCGACGGAGTCAGTAAATATGTTGGCGTTGCGTTCATAGAGGTTGGTCCCCTGCCAATCGCGAAAGTCGACCGGGTCGGGGGACGTGCTCCACACACCGCCGAAAAATTTTGGATACTGCGTCTGTAACCAAAGACTCGACCAACCGCCGCTGCTGTGCCCGCCCAGCATCCGAGCGTAGGGGTGGGCGATTGCACGAAACTGCTTTTCTATTTCCGGGATCATTTCTTTGACCAACGCATCACCGCGCGGTCCGTTGGTCGCGCTGTTAGCGTAAACATGGTGGCCCCATTGTGTCTGCCCAGTCAGAAATACGTGAATGAACTTTACATCGTCGGTTCCAACTACGCTTTCTTGGTGACGCTCCAACATATCCTCGATTGTGGGGCCGAAGCCGGTGATCTCGTAATAGACCGGGTACTGCTTTTCAGGTTGATCCTCATAATCCGGCGGCAAAAGTACGAGTGCTCGGTCAGTAACATCGCGGTTGTGAAAGTCCGAAAGCAACGCGCTGCGACGGGAAACGATTTTCGCTGTCGGAGGTAAATTAACCGGCGGCGGATCGACTTGCATCGCCAGGCTGAGCTCGATCGAGCTGGCGTTGCCACCGTCGATTTTCACGACCTTGGGAACTGAGTGAAGGTTTTTTGGTCCATTCTTATAATGGGCAAAATCCTGATTCAGCCTGAGAATGGCTTGCACGTAGTATTTCCCCGCAGCCATTTGGACCAGAGGTTTGGGATACGCCAGCGCGTCAGTTGGCAGTGTCACGGTTTTCCCGGGCTCCCATTGCTTGACATCCGCGGCCGCAAACGGCTCAGGCGAGAACCAGTTGGGCCCTTTGATCGGAGTCCGTTGACGTTTGGAAAACAAAACAAACAGCCGGCCGGACAACGGACCATCAGCAACATCAGGGCTGAGCCTGACGGTCACCGTCACCGCTGTATCCTGGGTGGAAGGATCATCGCCGGCGCGTTGGCCCATCGCGCTACGTTGGCACCCGGTCAAGAACAGGACCAAAACAAAAAATCGGATCAACAACTTGGAGGGTGCAGGCATATATGACTCGTGGCTATACTTGGGAGGGTGAGGTTGGTCTCTCAGCGCCCCTTTCCTATCATCAATATTGCAACTTTGAAACCCTCCGACTTAAATTTCGATCGTTCTACCTTTCCGCTGGCGCTGACCAGCATGGAAAAGTTTCATTTGGCGGCCGACAGCGCCGAGTTTCCCAACACGATTTTCTGCCGTATGAGGTTCTCGGGCGAAATTGACGAAACGATCGCGCGTGACGCTACGAGGCGCATGTTACAACGGCACCTGCTGATCCTCAAAACGATCGGTGGTGCAGGGCAGTGGGAACTTTCTGATGACACCTCTGCTAAAAGGCTGGACGCGGATCTCGAGCGGATGCTGACTTGGACTTATTGCGATGTTCAGGCCGCCGTGGGTGAAGACTCTTTCGCGCCCCGGCTTCCCACGGACTTTACTGACGCCGTTGTTCCCCAAGTCGACATCAACGCAGAACATGGCTTGCGGGCTTGGGTATTTGTCGGATCGGGACACACGATGATTCTAACGGGGATTCATCACGCTGCTGGAGATGGTGGCGGCGGCATTCAACTGCTCAGCGATTTCTTCCAAGTATATGACAATCTTTGTTCGGGTCGTGAATGGGATTTTGGATTGAGGAAGTTAGACGTCCGTCTGCTCAAATACCGTGGGCGCATTGGCATTTTCACTAGAAACTATCTACGGCAT
>CALDEW010000295.1 GCA_937942355.1 uncultured Pirellulaceae bacterium
TGAGTTTTTGAGGAGCGAGTTTGAAATGAGTAGTGTAAAAAATAGTTTTCGCAAAAAAAGAACCGCGTTGCATCGGCATCGTCGTTCGGGTTTCACACTGTTGGAGCTGTTGCTTGTGATGGCGATTTTGGTCATCCTCGCTGGGCTGTCGACGGTCGCCGTTTTGAATCTTCAGTCGAGCTCACAATCTCGAGCGGCGTTCGCGCAGATCAAGATTCTTAAGAACGCTTGTACCATGTATAAGCTCAATGGGAATCCTTATCCAAAAACGCTTGAAAATTTGATTGTACTGCCGCCGGGCATGAACTCTGCGACGTGGGGCGGTCCTTATCTGGAAGGCGATTCGATTCCGCTTGATCCATGGCAAAATCCGTTCAAGTATTCTGCCAACGATGCAGCTCAGAAGGTTTCCATTTCATCAGCCGGAAAAGACGGCCAGCATGGAACGGCCGACGACATTCCCGGCAACAACGGTTAACGAATTGTTGGTGCTGTAAAATGGATGGCCATCAGATTGGAAAGCTGAGCGACAATATCGCTCGGTTGTCTGTTCCTGACGGTGGCCAATGCTTCAACTCAATTTCAAAATGCAAGTTACTTGTTCCCATCATCGAAATGCCTTCTCCTTGATCGAATTGATTTTGGTGATGGGTATCATCGTCATGATTTTTTCGCTGGCGATTCCCTTAGCGACTCGCGCATTGGGATCGCATGCGCTCAGGCAATCTGCCGACCGCGTGCGGGTTGCGATGGGTAAGGCACGAGTCGAAGCGATCAAGTCCGGGCAGATTCATGCGCTGTTTCTTCAGATCAACAGCGATTGGTTCAACGTGGCTCCGTTTTCTCAGATTACTGCCCAACAAGCCCTCGCGGCGCGGCAGACCCAACTCAACGCCAATGAAGTCAGAACGAACCTTGAGGAGAATCAATTGCCCAAAGGGATTTTCTTCGCCGAAGGTCTAACCTCCAACGATGGTCGGTCGGCAGACGCGATCAGTCGAAATGGCGGTGGTGGAAATTCACTTATTAAACCAATCCTATTTTACCCCGATGGGACCGCGCAGGACGCCAGAGTTTTTCTCAGGGATGATCAAGCCAACACAACGTCGGTTCAACTGCGTGGCCTGACGGGAATTGCGAAAACGGTAAAGACGACGCAAAACTGAGCCGCAAGGCGCTAGCCGCAGGTGACCCACGACCGAAGGACGCATTGGCACAGGTGAGGCAAACAAACCAGCGGCTAGCGCCCTGCCGCTCACAAAAACAAACCCATTATGAAACACCATCGACACAATAAGAAAGGCAACCGGAGTGGGCTGAGCCTGCTTGAGGTGATTCTTTCGATCGCGATTCTCGGCACGTCGATGGCGGTGATAGGCCAATTCTTCTTCCTCGGCTACCGAGCCGCGGATCGAGCGCGACGGCAGTTTGATGCGACGTTGATTTGCGATTCGGTGATGGCCGAACTTGCCGCTGGCGTCATTGACACCCAATCAATCAGCGGCGCAGAGGCCCCCAACGATCCTCGGTGGCAGTACTCAGTAGACGTCGTCAATTCGGATATCTCAGGGCTTCTGCTGGCGACTGTGTCAGTGAGTCAACGTAACGAAGAGAACATTGAAATGTCGCTGGTGCGGTTGCTGCCGGACCCAGACTATCTTCCGGGGGAAGAACAATGAAAATCTCTTCACCGAAAGGACGAAAATACACAGGGTTGAGGTCGGGATTTACGCTACTGGAACTGTTGTTGGCACTGGCGTTGACGGTCATTGTCATTAGCACCATCGCGACGGCGATACAGGTCAACTTATTTTCTCTTACACGCGCCCAAGCGAATATCGAACGCAAACAAATTGCCCGCAGCGTTATGGCCATGATTGGCAACGACATCCGCGCCGCAGTACAGTTCCGCGCGGCGGATTTTTCCGGGCTGGAGGAAGTGTTACTGTCCCAACAGATGATTGCCGGCATACAAGCCACCGACCTAGCGGATGCCTCAACCGACGACATCTCCCCCGATTCTATCTCTGTCGATGCAATCCAAGCGGCGGTGGAAGCTCAGCAAGCCCAACAGTCCCAAGGGTCATCCACCTCCGAAGAATTCACTTCAACCGACGATGGTTCGGACGAAGAAGAAGTTGACTGGTCGGTTGGCTTGGTAGGCGATTCAAACTTCATCATGTTGGACATCAGCCGACTGCCGCGGATTGACCAATACCATCCGCTAATTCAAACAGCTCAAGATGCTGTAACGACGGGATCAGATATCAAACAAGTCGTCTACTACGTCGCTGCGACCGGTGGTCAGAACAGATCGAATAATGTGCTCGTCGATGAATCCACAACGAATCGGCAGGGATTGTTTCGAGACGAAATTGATCGAGCGGTTGCCTTTTACCAAGGTGGTACCAACCCGGGTTCGCCCAAGGAATACTCGCAGTTGATCGCCAACGAAATTGTTCGCATTCAGTTTCGGTATTTCGACGGAACCGACTGGCAATCACAATGGGATTCGGTCGAAAACGAGGGCTTTCCTTCAGCCGTGGAAGTCAACATTGTTGTGGACACCAGTCCGCTAGCCGATCCAACAAACAATTATCAGAATGACGGTCGGTTCGAACAATATCGAAGCGTCGTTCATCTTCCTCTGGCTGAGATCGAAGAAGAGGAGGACGAAGATGAATAGTCGCCCTCGAAACCTTCGCCAACGCAACGATGGGTTTTTGCTGATTATCGTTTTGGTCACGATCGTGATGATGACGTTGGCCGCGTATACGTTTACGTCTTTGATGCAGGTCGAATTTCAGGCATCGCGAGTATTGTCGCGCCGTGTCCAATCGAAATACCTTGCCGATTCCGGCGTCGACTATGTG
>CALDEW010000296.1 GCA_937942355.1 uncultured Pirellulaceae bacterium
ATACGGTCAATGGCTATTTGTATTAAGAAGGGAAAAGTCGACTTGTCGACATTGATCTCTTTGCGTCTTAGCGCCTCCGCGTCTTTGCGTATAAAAAACCCAAAACCAACCAAGAACCCTAAATTTCATTTTCGTCCATAATTCCCCTATTCTAATGATTTTGAAGTAGCGACTTCAGACATAAGTGCCGAAAGTGCGAAGTAAAATGTCTATCTATTGGGTTATGTCTATTGGTGACGTAATGAAATAAAATAGGATCATCGCTTCGAAGCAACACAACCGCCACCCCATTTCATTCAGCATCGTACCGACTTGCATGGCCGAGACTCATCAAATTCAGAACATTAATCTGCACCTCTGCGAACCGTTGGAGATGAAGTCCAATTGGATTGGGCAAACAGAAATTCTTAAACAGGTGCTTGCCTGTTGGTTGGTCGTCGACGAGGAGGACCTGCCGTTGACGCCACGTCTGGTGGGGCCGCCGGGGATCGGTAAAACGCAGTTAGCGATGGCGGCTGCCGATCAGCGCAAACAGGATTTATATATCTACCAATGCACCGCGGATACTCGTCCTGAAGATTTGCTGATCACGCCCGTTTTGGCCGAAAGCGGAAAGATTGCTTACCATGCGTCACCATTGGTCACGGCGATCATCAAAGGCGGCGTCTGTGTGTTGGACGAAGGCAATCGCATGAACGAAAAGTCATGGGCCAGCCTCGCACCGCTGCTGGATCACCGGCGTTACATTGAATCTATCGTTGCCGGTGTTTCAATCAAGGCGCATCCTGACTTTCGTTGTGCGGTGACGATGAACCAGGACGAATCAACTTTTGAAATTCCGGACTACATCCTCAGCAGGCTACAGCCAACGTTGACCATCGCGTTTCCTTCGCGCGAAGATGAAAAAGCGATCCTTGAGTATCACCTGCCGTTTTGTTCGGCGGAGATGCTTGCCCGCACCGTCGACTTTCTTCAAAACGCTCACGAACTGAAACTAGATTTTTCTACACGTGACGGAATTAACTTGCTACGCTTTGCCACCAAGCGACTGCAACAGGATGCCGACCATCCGCTGTCCAAGGACGCCGCATGGCAAGAAGCGCTGGTACGGTGCTTGGGGGCCGAAGCGGTCGACCTCAACCTCATGGCTCAGCAACGCCACCGTTCATTGGGAGGGCAATCGCTGCCGATGGGCTTTGGCGATTTCTTTTTTCAATCTGACGACCCGCTGCATCCGGACAGCCCCAACTTTGACAGCCCCGACTTTGGCGATGGCGATGACAACGAATTAGACGGCTTCGATGAAGAGGATTTCTAGTGATTCACGAAGTCCTAGAGATTGGCCCCCATGTCACGGCGCTGCCGGTCGTTCACGGCAGTGGCGACTTCGCTTGGGAAGTCCGTCGGCTAATGATGAAGCACGACTACGATTGCCTGGCGGTCGCGTTGCCGTCGTCGTTTCAGCCAAGTGTTGAAGCCGCGATTCTCGATCTTCCCACGCCTGGTGTTGTGATCCAACGGTCGGAAACGCTTTTATCACCGCCCGATTTTACGCCGCATTCGGAATTTGATACCCAGCCGGAGGATGCGCTTGAAGACTTCTTCAACGAAACTAATGACGATGAACGGGCCGCCAGTTACGTTCCGATTGATCCTTGCCAACCTGTGATCGCGGCGCTTCGCACGGCGATGGGCGACCGCAAACCAAGACACTTCATCGACCTCGAAACGGGCCGTTACCTGCCGCACGCCAGATCGATGCCCGATGCGTTTGCGCTCAAGAAACTGAGTCTTGAGCGTTATGCGTCGGCGGTACTGCCGTTCATTACCGCCGGAAAGTCTAAGCAGTGGAAACAGCGTGTGAAGTACATGGCGTGGCAACTGCGTCAGCTTTCGATAGATTACAAACGGATTCTTTTTGTCACCAGTGTGCTCGATTGGCCTTGGGTGCGCGAGAGTTTTTTTGATCGAGCCTTAGTCTGCCCCGAACATGAACCGGTCGACGACGCGGGTCGTTTCCAGGTCACACCTGAGACGCTCTATTTTCTGCTTGGCGAACTTCCTTTTATCACCAATCTTTATGAACGTGCACGTGAAGAACTTGGGGACGATGAGCATCTTGGCATCGACGGTGTCAAAGAACTTTTGATTGCAGCACGTGATACTTACAAAGCCGAATACAAGAGTCGAGCGCGTAAGATCACGCCCAGTATCCTTAGTAAATGCCTCAAGTACACCCGCAACCTGACGCTGATCGAAAGCGGATTCACACCGCAACTGCCGACGATTATTACCGCTGCGCAGCAGGTATCGGGTGATGGATACGCGATGCACGTGTTGGAAATGGCCAAAACATTTCACTACACGCGCGATCTTGAGTTACCCGAAGTCCGGATGGGCATCGACCAGATCGGCATGGACGATGGCGAGCCTTTGAGCGCCAGCAGCCGATTACCGGGTCCGCCGATGACTTGGACGCAGTTAAAACTGAAGCCGCGCCCCGATCAGGATCAAAGACGTGATTGGGAACAGAAATGGAATCCCCATTCGCAGTGTAGCTGGCCACCGGAAGATGAATTGATCGAAAGTTTTCGTCGGACCGTTTTTGATCGAGCCAAAGAGGCGCTGGGAGCCGACCTAGTTCAAACCGAAAAATTCACCACCAGCGTCAAAGACGGCATCGATATCCGAGATACCGTTCGCAATTGGTACAGCGGCGAGATCTATGTCAAAGTTCTTCCACCGTCGCGCGGCAAGATGGACACCGCGGTGATCTTGTTTGATTCACCAGCCGACCCGCGCGAGTACCCTTGGCGGACGACCTGGTTCGCCGAACACAAGAATGAATCGACACTGGCGTTCTACGCAACCGATTTTACTCAGCAACCTGTTGGCCCTGGCATCTGCTTAGGAAACTACGGAGGCGCGTTGTTTATTTTCCCGCCAGTCGCGATTCCCGACATCTGGCAAGACCCGCGATTAGATTTTGCAACGACACTGGAGGAAAGATTGTTGGGTGCCGCTTGCCTTCACAGCCAATGCAAACACATCGCACTGTTGAGTTCCGCTCCACCGGGTCATGCGTGGCGTAGAATCGCGAAACAATTCAAGAAGGCTTGGGTGCATTTGCCGTTGTCCAAATTCAGTGACTCGACAGTTCAGAACTTACGCATGGTCCACGTGCTTAACGGAAAAGATATTCGGAGCTTTGCTGCTGATTTCATTCGGCGATCCTGAACTTAGGTTATGATGAAGAAAACTGTAACGCGGAATTCCTTTCTCATTTTTCCTCACGCGCTAACTTGATCCCATTGAGATTAAGAATCTAATCTACCACGAAAGAAAACTCATGCACGATGAACGACTCGCTCTCTTCCACAACCTAGTCAACCTTGCCGCCGTTGACCACAAATTTACTGAAGAAGAAATTGGATTCTTGGTCGATCGTGCCGAAGCTTGGGATATCCCCACGGACGAGTTCGAGACCGCGTTGGCGGGAATCAGCGCCGGTCAAATTGAAGTCACGATCCCCGCAGACCATGATCGGCGCGTCAGCATGCTCAAGGAGATGATTCGCTTGATGGCCGTCGATGGCGAAATGGCTGAGACGGAGAAACGGTTGTGCGCCAGCGCTTCGGCGCAAATGGATTTTACCAGCGTCCAATTCAGCGAAATACTCGAAGAGGTCATCCGCGAACGCAATTGAGAAGATTCAGCTCCTCTTTTCGACAGAAGCTAGCGGTGAATCCGATAGCAACACCGGATTGACGCAGTTGCCAGCTCCACGATCGCGCTACTTCTTTAACAAAAGCGAAAACGGTCCGCTTCCGCAGAAATGGTTTCGGCATGAGAGTCAGATTTCAACCGGATCGCCTGTAGCATGCGAACTTCCTCACATTGCAGAACTATAAAAGTGTCGTGACTTTCGTTTCGGCACGAACGGTCATCGCACGGAAGCGAAACAGCTCTTTCTTAAAGTGATTGGACTTACCTATCATGATCACTTTATCTTGACCAAATCGGTCCTCCCATTTGTCCTCTTGCGGTTGCTTGTAGATTTCTGGCTTGAATAGGTCTGGAAAATTTTGCAAGCCATCTTTTAGTTATGTCCGGCAGCGACCTCCGCTGTACAGAGAGCTTTCGCGAGCGCCAGCCACCACTTTTAAGGAAGTAAGTCATGAGAAAATCGAATTCCCAATTGAGCAAAAGAAAAAAACGAGCGAACCTGAAATACCAAAATCTGGAATACCAAAATTTGGAATTACGACAAATGTTGGCGACGATCATTCTGTCAGAAGGCGAGTTGTTTTTGCGTGGCGGTGATGGAGCAGATGTTGCCACAATTTCTCGTTCAGGCAATCAAGTAATCGCAGCGATTACCGGAGCCGAAACAGCTTCGTTCCCAGCGGCTGATGTGGATTCGATTCTGTTTGTAGGCCTAGGTGGAAACGATCGGTTCACCAACGATACCGCAATTAATTCGGTGGCGTTCGGGCATGGGGGCAATGACACCTTGGTCGGCGGTAGTGGCAACGACCGACTGATTGCAGGGCCTGGAAACGACGTATTGCGAGGCAACGCGGGCGACGACGAACTGCGTGGTGGTATCGACGGCACAAAAGAACTATTTGGAGACGCCGGAGACGATAGGCTCTTCGGTGGCACCGAGCGAAACGAGATCAACGGCGGCACTGGTGATGACGTCGTTTTCGGAGGACCAGAAGTTGACATCGTCTTTGGTGGCGAGGGCGCGGATCAGCTTTATCCGGGCCACGGTGAGAATGTCGTTCGTGGTGGTGACGGCGATGATCTGGTGATCGCTGGCATCGGAGATGACAGTATCTTTGGAGAAGATGGGGACGATCGAATTTATTCCAGTGACGGCGACGATACCGTTGACGGAGGAACAGGAGACGACGTAATCGTCACCTCCGCTGGCGATGATAGACTCATTGGTGGCGATGGCATTGACTTCCTCGTCGGTGGTACCGGCATGGATCGCTTAGAAGGCGGTAACGGGAACGATCGACTGCGCGGTGGCGAAGGGGATGACCAATTAATCGGGGGGGCAGGTGACGATTTTGCTGTTTTCGGAGGGCCTAGATCGATCTACCGAGTCTCCGGTGATTTGCTTGTCCGCGACATGGTGGGAGACGATGGCACTGACACCTTGACCAGCATGTTCCATATCCAGTTCAGGGCGAATCTACAGAATCCAGGAGCTGACCAAAACCATACCGCCGAGTCGCAAATCGAAGAGGTTGTTAGGATTCAGCCGATCATTGTTTCCAATTCTAACGGCTCTAACACCGCCGAGTTTTTCGGAACGGCGGAACAAGAGAGAGAGATCAAAAACCTGATCAACGACATTTACTTTCAAGCGAAAGTGGAAATTAGATGGGAAGCGGCAAGATCTTGGAATAACTCGTTTGCCAATGTGGGCAGTGGTGGCACGCGTCCAGTTGATGACATTAACAGAATTATCGCTGACGGAACTGCCGCCGGAGTCACCAGTTCGGCCTCAAGAACGCTGAACATGTTTTTCGTTGAGACAACACCAGGCAGCGCTAATCTTTCTGAGGACCAAGTCAACGGCCTTGCCTTAGACGGTATCAATGGTATCACCTTCCAGGTCGGGGACAACTTGCCCACCTTTCCCGAGGGTAGACAGACCGTGGCTAATGTCGCGGCCCATGAAATCGCTCACAATCTTGGTCTTGAGCACTCCTCAGGTACATCGAATTTACTCAACCCCGTTGTTACGGACAACAATCTGACCCGCGCGCAAATTGCGATAATTAAGGAAAGCCGCTTTGCTCGGCCGGTTTAGAAAGCTACCAAGCGAGCCCGAATCACAATCTTTGTAAACGGTGAACCGGGTTGGCGGCAAAGTGGTTTTGTCACGCTGCGTGATTTCATGTATATCTCACGCTATGTCGTTGATTCAAAAACTGAAAGAGCGTAGTCTGCTACATTCGATTGAGATTCTGTTCAACCGAATTGTTCCAGCCTGGTTGTTTCGATTTTGCACGGGCACTGTTTTCGAACTTGACACTCAAAAACTCGCAGAACTCTTCGGTGAAATGGACAAATCAGACTTTGTCCTCACTTGCGTTGAGCAGAGTTCGCAGGCGCGCGATCAGCTTCGGACGTTGACTTGGAACTCCGTACCATTGGAAACATCCGCTAACGATTTCGGATACTCAATCGCGCACCTTTCGACGCCCGAAGACGTCTTGGGCGGTGTTTGGGCTGGAATAGAGAGCTTTCAGGAAGCCAATCTCGGATTTCAGCTTCTATTTGACGACCGTCAGTCTTGGATCTATTGCGCCTATGTCAAACCAGAAGCTCAGGGCAAAGGTGTTTATAAACGGTTGTTGTCTTTCAGTTCAAATGACCTGATTGAGAAAGGCTACCAGCGGATCTGTGTGATCATTCAGCCATGGAATAGAGCTTCAACTCACGTGCACCAAAAGTACGCCATGGGGAAGATCGGGACGATCACCGCGCTGCGCGTGTTTTCATTGTGTGCCGTGTTTACAACCGGAGCCGTTGAAAAAGATCGAACCATAACGGGCTTTCCACTGTCCAAACCCATCCGGCTGCACATCCGCGATTGAGCCCTCGGGACGCCAAACACTGCTGAAATTCTGCTTTCAATTCGTGCTAGCGTCTTATTCGTTAAGGCTACCGTGATCGGATCAACATTGCCGCGCTGATAGGGCATCTTTAGAATCCGGGGGATCGCCTCTGCTAAACCTAGAACCCTCAAAACCTCGGCCCCGTAAATGAAACTTGACGCGCGGATGCAATCCATCGAATTGATTCTGTCAGACGTTGACGGGGTCATGACTGACGGCGGAATCACTTACGATAATCAAGGCATTGAAACCAAAACGTTCCATGTCCGTGATGGGATGGGAATCAAGCTGTGGCAAAAAACGGGTCACCGTTTCGGCGTCATTACCGCCCGCAGTTCCCATATCGTCAAATTGCGGATGGAGGAACTTGGCGTCGATTTTATTCGCCAAGGCACCGAACAGAAACTGGCCGCAGCACAACAAATCATCGAAGAACTGAATCTTGAGCCGTCAAACGTTTGCTACATCGGAGACGATCTCACGGACGTGGGTTTGATGAAATCAAGCGGAATGTCAGCATCGGTCGCCGATGCGGCTGAGGACGTGAAGAAGGTAGCCGACTACGTGACTAAATCGGCTGGTGGAAAAGGAGCGATCCGCGAACTAATCGAGATGATTCTAAAGAGCCAAAAACGATGGAACGAACTACTTCAAGGCTACGGAATCTGAGATCGTAAGGCCGGTTCCTACCGGCCACGCCCCACCATTACCTAGAAAGAAACGGACAAAAATCGCGGGGCAGAAAGAAGTTTTAACCACAGAGGACACGGAGATCACGGAGGCCCTGACCGACGATACGCTGTGGTCTCTGTGGTTAAATCCCATGCCGCTACCCAATGACCAGATGTACCAAAGAAACGAGACTGTAGGACCGTTTCCTACCGGCCAAGCCTCATCATTACCTGAAAAGGCCGGTGGGAACCGACCCTACGAAGAATGCTGAACCACTAAATTCCCAGAAGAACCTTAATCGAAAGCCTCTCTTTTGCCCGGACGAATCCACCCTCTGGCTCAGTACCTTATGGCGCTGGCACTGATGATCGGCGCGTATTCGGCTTATGCCAAATTCGCAGTGCCTGTCATTGAAGGGCCCGTGGAACAAGTCCGTCGCAGCATCGCCGTCGCTCCGGTGTCTCTGCCTGAAAAACAGGAAAACAAAAGTCGGCTGTTCAGGCTGTTGCCCAACAGCGCTTGGGAGCTGGGAAGTTGCAAAACGCTGTTTACCAATTCCGGCACGCTACTGTTCCAAGAGATGACGCGCGTCGACGATAAGGGAACCTACACGTTGACGCCGTTTACGATGATCATGAACGATCACGAATCGGGAACCGCGTTCGCTGCCAAACTTGATCCGACAGTCCCCCCAACGGTACTGCGATGCGGCGAAGCGAAACTGAAGTTTGATGGGCCGATTACCTTAGCCGGCAAATCCAGCATGAAGATGCGATCGGCAAATCTTAACGGCGAAGTGACCATCTTCCGCCCCTCGGCGTCGCCTGATAAAAACGAAACGTTGAAGCTGATCACGCAGAACGTGCAGATCAATACTCAGCGGATCCTGACCTTCAGTGAAGTCGCGTTTGCGTTTGGACCCCACAAAGGCAGCGGAAAAAACCTGTCTATCGACTTAACGCACGACACCCAAGCCGATCAGAGCATCGTCAAGGACTTCTCTTCTATCCAGGGATTTTCGCGTATTGAATTGATAAAACTTGACCGTCTTTTGATCGACCCAAGCGCATTTGCCGCCGATCCAAACCAGCAAGGTAACGATCGGCGCGCTGAGAAAGCCCCTGCCATTTTTAACGGCAGTCAAGCTCCGCTGGAGATCGTCTGCAGCGGCCCTTTTGTGTTTGACTACAACGACCGCAGCGCAACCTTCCAACAAAAGGTCTACGGCAAACAATTGGATGAGTTTGGCGACAACCTTAGCTGCGAAACGTTAACGGTCGCTTTTGATGATGCTTCAGCCTTTGACAACGCTTCGCAACCTGTCGACACGATCAATCAGGTCTCTAGCGACAACGGGCTTAACATTAAGTACCTCAGCGCGATCGGCACCACAGATCAACCAGCCGTCATCATCGCCAACTCTCGGCAGACCAAAATCACCGGCGACGAACTGAAATTCAATGCACACAGCAACGAAGTCACCGCCAGCAGCGCAGAAGCGGTCACAGTAATTGGGCCCGAGATCAACGTGCGTGCCCGAACGGTAAGGTATGAACTGACCAACGATAAAACGCTGGGGAATCTTCAAGCCGTCGGTCCTGGCGAGTTCTTTCGACATACCGATGACGTGCAGCAGAATCTGTTCGCGCGTTGGAAACGCGGTTTGACCATCCAACCCCAGAATGAAAATCAAAAACTGATCGTCATCGATGGGGCGGCTGAGTTTCTGGTGCAAGACGACATGCAAATCACATCCGATCAGATCAACATTGTTCTCCACGAATTGAAGATCGCTGACCAGGTTGAATATCGCCCTGCCGAAGTGTTTTCGGATCAGCGCGTTACGATCTTATCGCCGAATCTCGACGGTGTGGCTGGAAAGCTGTTCGCACGTTGGCCCGTTCCAGATCTAACACAAGAACTGTCCGTTGCTCGACGACCCAGCCGCCACAAGGTCATGCGTCCCCAGTTCCCTCAAGCCATCATCGACGAACTCGGGCCACAAACCAAACTTCGACGACTGACCGATTCGCCAGGGCGTCCGAATTTCGCGCCTTTGCAATTAGCGACCCACGAAGAAGCCGATCCGGCTCAATCAATTGTTCAAAAAGAGCAGTCTACGTCTAAGGAAAGTCCTTCGTTGAAACAGTTCATCCGCTTCAAAACCGATTCGGCCGAACTTGAATTGAAACAAGACGGCGACAAATTAGCGTTGGCCGACCTGCGGATGGATGGCAACATTGTCATCCATCAGCAGCCCGAAAAGGGATCGGATCAGCCCCCACTGAAAGTGGCGGGCAACAGCGTGCGCGTCGTTCCCCAAGGCGATCAGATTTTTCGACTGTTGGTTGCCGGAACCAAAGACGCGCTCGCAACGGTAAACTCTGAGGGCCTAGCGATCAGCGGCGAAGACATTCACCTCGATCAACAAGCCAATAAAGTCTGGGTAGCAGGCAATGGCATCGTGAACATCAAACAGTCTGCCCGCGACGACAACGGGCCCAACCCGATGAAGTTAGCCTCCTCCAGCACAACAGCGCCAAACCAATTGGCTCCACAAGGCGACATCGATGTCGAATTTGCCGGCGGCATGGTGTTCGATGGATCGAAGATTTACTTCGAACGCAACGTGATGATGACCACCTACGGAGACAAAACGGCTGAGGAACGTTCGGTCACCAAAACGCTCAGCCAAGCACTCAGCGTGGCACTGGCCAGTCGCGTTGATTTCAGCCAGCTGTCCTCGGGCAAGACGATTGGCGACGTGAAAATGAACGAGATGGTTTTGGTCAATCGAATCACCGAAGACCAGCGTGTATTCAAAGATCACGCCGGCAGCGATGATCCACGCATGAATGCTGCTGACACGCCAATCATCTTTCAGAACGAGACCTTTGATCGCGCCGGCCAAATGACTCAGCAAAGGCGTGTCGTGGTACCACGGGCGACCATCAACGCCGCCACGAACACCGTTTACGCAGCCGGGCCGGGAAAAATATTCACTCATCAAAAAGGTAATAAAGGACTCGCCGGCATCGGCGGACTGGATCGACTTGGCAGCCCGCCAAACCAATCCCAGCAGCGGAACCGGAAGAAAGATCAAATCAATTACCTGCAAGTAAACTTTGACGATCGTTTAGTGGCCAACCTCGGGCAGAAACAGCTGAACATCACCGGCAATATTCGCACGCTGTTTTCCCCGGCGCGAAATTTTGATTTCTCACTGGACCCAGACACGACCGATCGTTTGCCCGCAGGCGCGATCAAGGTGAAGTGCGAGAACATGCAGTTGAGCCAATGGCTGCCCACCGGTGCCGAAAAAGCCCAGAACGAAATCATTGCCACCGGCAACACGCACGTTACCAGCCCCACCTTCGAAGCCACTTCGGACCGCATCAGCTACAACGATGGCAACGATCAAATGGTCGTCGAAGGCACCACTCGATCGCCAGCGAATCTTTGGTACCGGCAGACTCCGCGCGGCCAACGTCAGCACCTAACGGCCAACAAAATCATCTATCATCCCTCCAGCGGTACCGCGGAAACCCAAGGCGTCCGCAACCTCAACGTCAGCATCGGCAAGTAAGGGGGAAGGTTGTGGAATACCGTCACTTGATTCTGTTTTGTGCGTTCGTCTTGTGCGGCTGCCAATCTTCTTCGACCGACAACGGTCCGTCTATCAGCCAGTTTGTAGGCAAATTCAGGCCCTCCAACGACCGTCCTTGGGTTCCTGAAATGGCGACGCTGCCGTATGTGATCGCCAGCCCTGATAGTTCAACGATGACGATCAAAAACATTCGTAACTCCAAGTACGTCACAGCCGAAGATTATATGGTGCAGTACTACGACCGCACGATCGACATTTCAGACATCCAATCCGCCGACTACATCGTCGCACCTTTCAATGGAGCCGAAGCGCTGGCCCACACGATGATCAGTTTTGGTTTGACCGACGGATCGTTCATCGTCGTGTCTGTCGAAGTCCGCAAAGAACTGGGCGAAGACTATTCCGCGGTTCAAGGCTTGGGCCCAAAATTTGAACTGATGTACATTATCGGCGACGAAAAAGATCTCATCCGCATCCGCACCGGCCACAAAGACACCGCCGTCTACGTTTACCCAACGGTGGCAACGCCGGCGCATGCCCAAGCCCTATTTGTCGACATCATGACGCGCGTCAACAAATTGGCATCCCAGCCCGAGTTCTACAACACGCTGACCAACAACTGCACGACCAACCTAAAAAAGCACGTCAATCGAATCGCGGGCGGGCGATTGAAATATGATTGGCGAGTTCTATTGCCAGCGCATTCGGCGAAGTACGCTTATGACTTGGGCCTCCTGGACAATTCGATTCCGTTTGAAGACCTTCAGTCGCTGTCATTAGTCAACGATCTGGCCGACAAATACTACGACGCCCCAGATTTCTCCCACAAAATCCGAGGCCGCCGCCAAATCATCAAACGATTGGCCGAGCGGAATGTGCCCCAAACGCAAAACGCGACGTTGCAACGTTGATGACCGTGGTAAGACGGCGGATCCTTGGTAGAGGCTCAGCTGAAGGGGTGTAACCCAACAAGCTGCAAGCAAGAATTCTTTGCAACACCTACGAGCCTCGTCTCTCGTACCTTTCCAATCCCGATTGACGTTCATGGAAAAGGCGTTCTCGGAGCAAGTTTCAGTTGATGTCGCGTACACAAATCA
>CALDEW010000297.1 GCA_937942355.1 uncultured Pirellulaceae bacterium
ATCGCCACGAGCGTTTTGGATACCCGCCATCAATGCCGCCGTCTGACCATAATTTCTGTTGAGCAGAACCAATTTGATTCGTTTGTCAATCTTTGCAATTTCCTGCAGGCATTTCCAAGTTCCGTCTTTACTGCCATCGTCAACAAACAGAATTTCATAAGAACGGTTTTGGTTCTTCATCGCCATGACCAATTGCTGGTACATCAAATCAACGTTTTCAAATTCGTTGAAAATGGGCACTACGACCGAGACCTGAGGCATCGTATTTTCCGCGTTTAGAAGAGAGTTTGTTTATTCGGTAGAGTTAGAACAAAGGATGTTTTGGGAGGTTATGGAAATCGTCGAAATGCCACAATAGAGAATGCACGTCTGGCGTGCGGCTTTGTTCCTCGTTAATCCTTCATCCGAATTTACGGAGGTCCGGCACGATTTGCTCGTCCGCAATCCGTTGAAGAAAACGGGGCTGAGAACCGCTAGCAAATCTGAGTCTTGGCTCGCAGACGCCATTTCTGTAGCCTTGCGTTTGAGCAGGTTTAGAACCTGTTTATGCACCGCAGGCAGACTTAAAACCTGCGTGTCATGACTGACCTTCTTTCACCGATGATGGCTAAACTTGACAGCAGCGCTTAACAACCCGATGACCTCCAGTTCCAGCCGTCCGCTGCGGATGAGAATGCGGGCTGATTTGAGCGCTGTGCAGCAGAGCTATCAGGGGCGCGACTATTGGGTGGTTAAGGATCCGTTGACGCTGAAGTACTTTCGCTTCGAAGAAGAGGAGTTTCGGCTGCTTAGAATGCTCGACGGCGAAACCAGCCCTGACCAGATCAAACGCCGGTTCGACTATGACTTCGCACCTCAAAAAATCACGATGCAGGAACTGTATCAGTTCGTGGGAATGTTGTTTCGTAGTTCCCTGTTGGTTTCGGATTCACCCAATCAAGGGATCGAACTGAAGAAACGCAGTGACAAAGCAAACGCCGCCGGTTGGAAACAAAAGCTGACCAATATTTTGTCCATTCGGTTTCGCGGCTTTGATCCGGACAGAGTGCTGTCGGCCATGAATCCCTTCACGGCCTGGTTTTTTACTTGGCCGGTCTTCCTCGCGATGTTGATGTTAGGCATCGGAGCGGTCGGTTTGATCTTTGCACAATTCGATACCTTCCAAGCTAAGCTACCATCCTTTCAAGAGTTTTTCGAAGCCAAGAATTGGTTTTGGTTAGCGCTTGTGATGGCGTTGACGAAAGTCGCTCACGAATTTGGTCATGGATTGGCCTGCAAACGGTTTGGTGGCCAATGTCATGAAGCGGGCGTTATGCTGTTGGTGCTGACTCCGTGTCTGTACATGAACGTGAGCGATTCTTGGCTGCTCAAGAGCAAGTGGCAACGCGCCTTTATCGCCGCCGCTGGGATGTACGTGGAATTGATCATTGCGTCGATCGCAGTGTTCATCTGGTGGTTCAGCCAACCCGGCATGATCAATCAACTGGCCCTGAACGTGATTTTCGTTTCCTCGGTCAGCACGCTATTGTTCAACGCCAACCCGCTGCTGCGGTATGACGGCTACTATATTTTGTCTGATCTATTAGAGATCCCCAACCTGCGCAGCAAAGCGACGACGATTCTGCAGAGGTTTTTTGGACGGCATTTATTAGGCATGGAAGCCTCGCCTGATCCCTTTCTGCCTCGTCGTCACCAATGGTTGTTCGCACTTTATAGTGTCGCGGCGGCGCTGTATCGTTGGGTGATTACGTTTTCTATTTTTTGGTTTGTGTATCGCGTCTTGGAGCCTTACGGTTTCAAGGTTGTTGGTCAGATGATTGCCATGATGGCGTTGTATGGTTTGATTGGCATGCCCTTGGTAGCGGCGTGGAAATTTTTCTCAGTTCCCGGAAGGTGGGGTGCAGTGAAGCAAGCTCGTTTAGCCGTTTCGGCGTTTGCGTTGGCGTTAATTATCGGGGCGATTTTGATGATTCCCATCCCGCATCACGTCTATTGCAGTTTTAAGATCCAAATCCAGGACGCCGCGAACATATATGTCGATGTTCCCGGGACCCTGGTGGAAATCCATGCGTTTCCCAACCAACCACAGCCGGTGTCCAAGGGGCAGACGTTGGCCGTTCTGAAAAATCCAGAACTCGAACGTCAGATTACGCAGTTGAAAACAAAAGTGGACATGGCGGACTCCAAATTTCGATTGGTCAGTCACGCCGCCAGCAGTGACGGCACTCGTGGCGAAGGGGCACGCATCGCCGAATCCGAAGCCGCGTTTAAAACCGCCTCAAGGACATACGCTCAACGACATTTGGATGTCGGCAAACTCACGATCACGGCGCCGTTGGATGGTTATCTTCTAGCGCCGGCGCGTCGAGAAGAAAAGAACACCGAAGGCATGTTAAAACTTTGGGAAGGTATTCCTCTGGAGCAGAAGAACATCGGAGCATGGCTGGATAAGAAAACAGTCATCGGCAAAATGGTACCCGACATGACCCGATACAAAGCTACCTTGGCCGTCGATCAAAAAGATATCGAATTCGTACGGGCTGATCAAAGGGTCGAACTGCAATTGCGTCAGCACCCGTTGAAGTTGTATCAGGCGGAAATCCAAAAATTCGTCCCGATCAAAATGAAAGAGACCCCCAGTGTGCTTTCCAGCAAAAACGGCGGTGATATTATTTCGACAGTCAACGAAGAGGGCCAACAAGTCCCCTCCAGCACGACTTACATGTTGACCGTTCCGATTGAGATAACAGACAAAATTGTGATCGATGGTGGCACGGGCGTAGCGAAAATTTATGCGGGGCGGCAAACCGTTGGACGTCGAATATGGCGATTGCTTTGTCACACGTTTAGGTTCGAGCTTTAGGTGGCCGAGATCACGCTGACGTACTGAAAGCATAACAGTCGTTTAACGACAAGCCGGTAGAAGCTGTAAGGCGACCGTGTTTAGCGGGGCGATACGCAGTCGCCTTTCAGCTTGTCGTTAAACTGATTTTGTGCGCAAGACCATGCTTTATTTGAAAATCAAATTGGCGACGTCGATATAAGCGCAAAAAAATAAAGCCGATGATCTTTCGACCATCGGCTTCATCTTGTATTTCAAATCACAGGCAAGTGCCTGTCCTGCTTAAACAGGAGTGACTTGTTCTGCGCGTGGCCCTTTTGGCCCGCGACCTTCTGTGTAAGAGACTTTTTGTCCTTCACGAAGTTCGTCGAAAGTTGTGCCTTCAACGTTTGACGAGTGAAAGAACATGTCTTCGTTTCCGCCAGTGTCGATGAATCCAAAACCCTTGTCAGTCAAACGCTTGATAGTACCTTCAGCCATTACTCAAAACCCTCAAAACTCAAAATTAAAAAAGTGCACTACCGTTAGAAAAAAGACATAAGTCAGTGACAGTGCTGGCATAAGGATATCGTAATATGGCGGCTTGACAATCTCAGAAGCACTATTTTCGGAAATTTTTCTCACGTTAACGGTTTTACGAAACATTTTGCGACCCAATCTTCCTGTATGCTCCAAATTCAAACGCCCTTTTGAAATTCATTAATATTAGTTTTGCAGTCTCGTCAAGCCTTTCGTTTTCACGGCATTGCTGAGAAATGAAAAGAACACTGGTGTTTGATGTATTGCCTCAAAACTAAAACACGCCTCCCCCCATTCCACCACCCATACCAGGCTGAGGCCAGAGAGTAGAAGATTGATGGCGTTCTGGAAGTTCTTCGCCTTTTAGTAAAGCAAGAAGGAATTTGATGTCTTTGGCAAACATTTCATTTTGGGAGGTCCAAGTGTTTTTCTTCGCTTCGTTGATTTGCCATTTCTGAATTACGTTGAGGGTTTCGATTAGCGCTTGTTTGTTATCACCACTTCGTACTTGCTCACTGACCCAATAATAGTATCTCAGGACGATCCTAAAAAATTCGCCCTCTATTATGGGTTG
>CALDEW010000298.1 GCA_937942355.1 uncultured Pirellulaceae bacterium
ATAGCGACCTCAACGCAAACCACCAGTCCAAACTTGAGTCGCAAGTGAAGGCCTCTATCAACCGAGGCTCCGTCAGCGTCCGCGTCAATTCGTTGCTGCAAAAAAGCGATCAGGATTACAGCCTAAATAAAGAAGCGATCAATGCTTACTGGCTCCAGCTATCGGAGATTGCCGGCGGTTCACAATCCGTTGGTATCGAATCGGTGATGACGTTGCCGGGTGTCGTCAATGAAGCCGGGCGCGAAGATCGTTCGGACATTATTTGGCCCTTGGTGCAAACCGCAGTTGCCGAAGCCTTGGAGAATCTGGCTCAAATGCGTCTCCAAGAAGGCACCGCCATGTCCAAGGACATGCTTGAGAACTGCCAAACGATCGAGACACAGTTAGCGTCGATTCAAAAATTGGCGCCGCGTATGGTCGAGACTTATACTAAGAAAATGACCGACCGCATCAACGCAATGTTGGAGAAATTTGAAGTTTCGGTCACCGCAGCGGATATTGTCAAAGAAGTCGGTATCTTTGCCGAACGGTGTGATATCTCCGAAGAAGTCGTGCGCTTGGGCAACCACATCAGCCAATTCAATTCTGTGGTTTCTCTGCCTGAGAGCAACGGGAAGAAGTTGGAGTTCCTTGTTCAAGAGATGTTGCGAGAGACCAATACGATCGGCTCAAAGTCCAACGATTCCGATATCGCCAATCATGTGGTAGAAATCAAAACGGCGATCGAACGGATTCGCGAAATGGTTCAGAATGTCGAGTAGCCAGTGAACGAAGACGCAAAATCAGATACGATCCAGCCAGGGCGTTTGATCATCTTCTCAGGGCCGTCGGGTGTTGGCAAAACCACGGTTCTGGCTGCGATTTTTGAACGTTGTAAGCGTCCGCTGATGATGAGTGTATCGGCGACAACTCGTCCTCAGCGCGAAGGCGAAACCGCAGGTGTCAGCTACCATTACTTAAGTGACCAGGAATTCAAGCAGCGTATCGACAGCGATGCATTTCTGGAATTTACCGAGGTTTTTGGACGCGGCCATTGGTATGGGACGCTCAAAGAGACCGTTAAGGCTGGTTTGTCTCAAGGAAAATGGGTAATCTTAGAGATTGACGTCGAAGGAGCCCAAAAGGTACTCAAACATCACCCCGATGCGATTACAATCTTCGTCCACCCCGGAAGTGCCCAAGAATTAGAACGACGGCTGCGCGGGCGTGGAACTGAATCAGAAACGGAACTCCAACGACGGTTGGAAGTTGCCCAACGCGAGCTCGATATGGCGAACCTGTACGAGCATATCGTGACCAATCAATCGGTTGAACAAACGGCGACCGATATTTGCCAGATATTAGAAAGTGTGGAGTAATCCTGCATGTACGATGAATTGAAAGAAGAAGAAATTGTTCGTAAAGTTGGCGGACGATTCAAACTATCAACGCTGATCCAAAAGCGTTTGGTACAGTTGAACCAAGGTGCCCGGCCCCTGATTCAGACTCAGGAATCCGACAACATGTCGATCGTTTTGAAGGAGATTTTGACTGATAAAATCTTCTTGGATACGTCAGACAATGTTGGTCTCACTCAAGATGCCGATGCTGATGAGCTGAAGACTCTCGACTTCGACGAGATGTAAGTCGTCTCTGCTTTTGTAGTGCCGCGGTTGGAGGGATGCCGTGGCCGTTTAACGACGAGCCGGCAGGCGACCTCGTTCGGTGTTGCAAAACGCGGTCGCCTGCCGGCTTGTCGTTAAACAGAAGATGGAACATGACGCAAAAGATAGGTTACATCTAAATCGAACGTGAGTGCCATCGGTCGTTAGCCGCGGGTTGCCGAGCCTTTGCCAGAACATTGGGAACACTTAGCGTAACGAACCAGCGGCTAGCGCCCTGCCGCTAACAGAACAAGCGGATTGGGGCTATCGTAAGGATCTATTATGACCAGCGCTTCGCAGAAAATTATTGTGGCGGTCACTGGCGGAATTGCGGCGTATAAATCGGCGTCCATCGTCAGCCAGCTTGCTCAAGCGGGCCATGATGTTTGTGTTGTGATGTCGCCTGCGGCTGAGCGTTTCGTCGGTCGGTCAGCGCTGGCAGCGTTATCGGGAAAACCGGTGGTGACTGATTTGTTTGATGCTCGGTTTCCTTTAGGGGCACATATCGAACTGGCTCGCGCGTACGATACGTTGTGTGTCGCGCCCGCAACGGCTCATTTTCTCTCCACCGCAGCGCAAGGGCATTCGGACGATTTGATCTCGACGTTGTATTTGTGCTTTACCGGTAATGTATGGGTCGCGCCCGCGATGAATTGTGAGATGTGGGAACATGCTGCGGTCCAGCGCAACGTCAGCCAGCTCGAATCCGATGGCGTCAAAATGATTGGCCCCGAGGAAGGTTGGTTGAGCTGCCGCGTTAAGGGGCTGGGCCGGATGGCAGAACCTGATTCGATCGTGGCCGCGATTACCTAAATGCCTTGTTCCAATTGGCGATTTGGGATTCAGGTAGCGGGCGAGGCAACGAGTCCGAATTGCCATTTACCGTTGAGGTCGGTGGCCGCGGGTACGGGATCGGCTGGACTGGTGGCCTCATCCACTACGCTTTGTTTCAACCGAGTGAAAGAAATTCTATGGCACGTATTCTGATTACCTCCGGTCCGACTCGCCAGTATCTGGACCCGGTGCGCTATCTAAGTAATGCGTCCAGCGGAAAAATGGGAGCGGCGTTGGCGGCGGCGGCGATCCAAATGGGGCACGAAGTGATCATTGTCTCGGGCCCTGTTTCGGTGAAGTATCCTGCAGCGGCTGAAGTGGTCGATGTTGTTTCGACCGCAGATATGCTGGCGGCGGCGGTTGAGCATTTTCCCGATTGCGATGGTGTCATTGCCGTGGCAGCGCCGTGCGACTTCCAACCCGTTAAGCTTGAAACGCAGAAAATCAAGAAAACGGGCGAAACGATTTCCCTTGAGTTGACCGAAACCGAAGATGTCCTCTTGGCGCTGGGACAGATGAAGACCGAAGACCAATGGTCCGTTGGGTTTGCGCTGGAGACCGAAGATGCACAGGCACGAGCGCGAGCCAAGCTCAAGCAAAAACGGTGTAACTTGATCGCTCTCAACGGTGCCTCGGCGATCAATTCTGATACTAACTCCGTACGGATTATCGACGATGAAGGCGCTGTCGTAATGCGTGCTGAGGGAAATAAAACGGACGTGGCGGTAAAGATTATGGATGCGATTAATGCGGCGCTGTTGAAGGCATCTTAGAAAAGTGCCTTCTATCGGCCGACCGAACCGGTTCGCCAGGGAGAACCAAAAACTCCGCCGTAATCGCCAACTTCCAAGAATAGGAAGAAGGTTGCCAACAAGATGAATATCAAAGAAGCCATCAGCATGGCATTGAAGATGTTGAAATCCGAAAATAGACCGCCACCCGATTTCTTGTTCGCAACCGCTTCTTCAGTTGCCCCGGCAGTCGCTGCGCCGGAGGTAAGACTGGCAGTGTCATCAACGATCGCATCGCCCAGATCCGGGGTGCTCAAATTTGAAATAGAGTCGAAGCTGGTAAAACTTTCCGAGGATTCCAGTGATTCTGAATCGGCCATGATGTGTGACGGGCAAGAGTAGTTGTGAGTTGAACTAAAAGTGAGTCGTTGGCGTTTGGCAAAGACGTTAAACGTCGAAGTTAAAGAGACGCTGCGTAGGTGAACATGATAATCGCTGTCGCGGTCAGGGCGATGAAGCTGAGTACCAACATCAGTGTATAGATGCTGAAGCCCTGCTTTTTGTACATAAACGGCGTTGGAGCGACGTTTGCTGCGGCACCGGCTTCGTCGAAACCGCCGGCGAGCATTGGATCGTCAGTGCTCATCAGGTCGCTGCCGGAGGCTTCTTCAAATCCTACAGCCGAACCAAAATCGTCGCTGGCGGCGGCTTCAAACCCCACCTGCGAACCAAAGTCGCCGCTGGCACTTAAATCTGAAGCTCCGAAGATGTCCGATTCTAGATCGCCGGATGCGTCCAAGTCATCGAATTCAAAACTTGCTTGTGACATCGTCACCTTCCTCTACGTTGGCTTGCATAAACGCAGACAGCGTGCCTAGCACCGCCAAATTGTGCTCAACGTTCTTAACAACGCCGCGCCCAACAAATTTATCGCCACGATAGATGTCCAAGACATGGCCCTTGCGTAATCCGTCGTCGGTGCCCGCGGCGATCGCGAACAGGTCGCCTTCGGCGCGAACGACAACGGCGTTGATCATCGGTACGATGTCTTTGACCAATTCATTTTCATCAATGCCCAGCCGCTTCATCACTTTGTTCTGTTTGGCAACGGTGGAGCTGAGATCTTTGTTGAGTGTTTCGATTTCTTCGATGCGTGTGTTCAGTTCAAACGTCTGGTTGATAAAGTCAGTCAGCTTTTCATAGCTGGTGGCGACTTCTTTACTAAGTTGAACGTTGCGATCGCTGAGTCCCTTGTTCTCTTTATCCAACTGAGAGGCGCGTGCTTCGGCTTGTTCCAGACGGGCGAGACGTTCTTTACTGAGGATGGTTTCTTCGCTGACCTGTTTTGAAAGGCTGTCGATCTCGTTGCGGTAGACGGCCAGTTGAGATTCTAACTGAGCCAACTGCTGGGCGCGAGCGACTTTTTCAGCTTGGATGAATTGCTCTTTCTCCAAAGTGCTGGTTTTCGTCGTCGCCAGTTGCTGCTGGATCGCTTGATACTCGCCCTGTAAGCTCGACGCAGCCACTTTCCAGTTTCGGTGAGCAGCGGACGTCATGAGCGCGATTGCCAAGAAAAAGATACTCATCACGAGGATAAGTAGCGTCAGGATTTTACCAAGCAGATTCATCGAGTTGCACCTTCATTGATACCGTCCGGGGGGTTGGGACGGCGATTGATGTTTGCTTCAAAATAGACCGATTAATAAGGTTGTCCGGCGGCAGCCGATCGTCCGTAAATTATAGTTGGCAACAAATTTTGATGTCAACGAATTTGACGAAATCACTCAACTTATCACCCGGCACTAAGGGGAAACCCTTGATCTGTTGTATCGGGTTATCCCGGCGATCGGTCCAAGTTTCCCCTTGGAATGCTGAAAGTTCAGTGATGCCTAGCGGTGGATAGGGCGATAGAAAACGACCAAGTTAAGTAATCGTTAAAAACGGAAGGCCAAATCAGGCGAGAAGCGCTGGTTTCGCCTGGGCCGTCGTGGACGAGGCAACGAGTCCGAATCGCCCTTTTTCTGTCAAGCTTTGAATTGGCTGGGAAGGGATCGGCTGGATTCGTGGCCTCATCCACTACCGGTGGGTGAGGCCATTAGACCACGCTGCCGAGCGTCTTGCTGCGTGCGAAGTACAGATCTTCGGCGGCATCGAATAGGTGGACCAATAGTGCCGCTCGCGCCCACATGCCGTTGCGGGCCTGGCGAAAGTACATGGCACGGGGGTCGCGGTCGACTTCAGGCGGGATCTCTCCAACGACCTCGTCCCGCGGAAACGGGTGGAGGATCGCGGCGAAGCTTTTTAGTTGCTGGACACGGTCCATGGACAGGCGAAAGGGTGACAAATCCAGCTGAGACAATTCCGCTTCCACGTCGGGCGTATTATGTTCGCGCTGAATGCGTGTCATATAAAAGCAATCGGTTTCCGAGAGGATTGGGCGGTTGTTGATCGACGCATCGAGGCTGTCAAATTCGTGAACTTCAACCCCCGAGGCGAGCAAAAACTTTTTCAGCTGAGGATCAAGCCGCAGCGTTTGGTGATTGGGCGCGACGAAGAACATTCTGATATCGGGATACTGAGCCAGCACAATTGCCAACGATCTCACCGTGCGGCCTCGGGAGATGTCCCCGCAGAACAAATACGTCTTCCGTTGTGGGCCTGAAATCAGATCGGGATACTCGCGTTTGAATTGATTCAGCTGCGACGAAGCGTGGGCAGAACGATTCTCGAAATCGAAGCTTCGGTAGATCGTGTACATGTCCAAAAGCGCTTGGGTGGGATGTTCATCGGACCCCGCACCGGCGTTGATAATCGGGACCGAACGTTGCTCCTGTTCCTCAAGTTCGTTCATCATGTAAGCGCACACTTCAGCAAATTTTTCGATTTGTGACCGCATGATGATCACGTCGAAGTAGCTGCTGAACATGCGGACGGAGTCGGTGCGCGATTCGCGTTTGACCTCTGACGACGTTTTAGGGTCGCGCACTTCATTGCACGTGATGCCCAGAATTTGACAGGCTGCCATGAACGAAAGGAAGGTGCGTGTGGAGGGCTGAGTGAAGTACAGCATCGCTCGTTTATCAGCCAATAAATTTCGCAACTGGGCGTTGCCGTTGGGGTCTTTGGCCATCGTTCGAATCGTGTCTGCGGAGCGGCAAAGTTTCTCCAAGAGCTGAGTGGTCAGTTGGCGTCCAAAGATGATGTGTTTGAGCCGACCCTGCCTTTGGAAATCTTGGACCTTGGCTGGAGTGGGACGATCAATTTGGGGGGCAAAGTTCGGGAACTGCACGTCGCTCATAAATGCCTTCTTCTGATGTCGGTTTCGCAAGGATTTTATCGCTGGCCGAAAATCTTTTGAAGACGCAAATCGAGTCTACTCCCAATAATGGTGGTCTTTTTCATGGTGGGCTTTTTCGACTCTGGCTGAACCTGCAGTTAGGTCGGCCGATTTTGGCTCCGCAAAAACTGGCAGTTCTTGTTGGCAGACGTCAATCTCGACGGAGTCGTGAGGTATCGGGGCATCGCACCATTGATTGGCCTGTTGGCCGCCCAATAAAAAAAAGCAAACCGAAGTTGCTTCTTGTTTTCGGCACCAAAGGGGCTATCTTCGTCCGGCGATGGATTCGTATTCAAAATCTTTACGCTGTGTTGAAACGTCATTTTGAATCACAAGCGGTTTGGCGCGGCGGGCGACTTCGATGCCCATTCGCAATCCGACGTCGCTGTCCTCGTTGGCTTGGCCAGCGTATTTGCCGCGCTGGACAACGTCGAAATCTGCGGCAACGCCCGATTCGCTGATCGCGCGACCGGTAGGCGAAAAGAACTTAGCGGTGGTCAGTCTCACGCCTCCGCCAGCGACCGTCAGCGGAAAGATGCCTTGCACGCTGCCCTTGCCGTAGCTTCGAGATCCTACGATTTTGCCGCGTTTATGATCACAAATTGCAGCGGCAAAGATCTCACTGGCACTGGCCGAATTTTCGTCGACAAGAACTACTAAAGGAACACGCCAGGTTCTCTCTAAGTTGGCACGATGCGTATAGTTTTCCAACGTGTTGCGTCCACGAGTCGAAACGATGACACCGCTGGTGACAAAACGATCAGCGACTTCAACCGATGCTGACAACAGCCCACCTGGATTGCCTCGTACATCAACGATCAACGAACGCATGCCTTTGCGGTGTAGCTTCCACAATGCGGCGTCAAAATCGCGCGCCGTTGTTTTCTGAAAATTGGTCAGTCGAATGTAGCCAACGCCATTGTGAGTATCAACGATGGAAACTTGATCAACGCTGGGGATTTCGACGCGTTTGCGTTCGAGTGTCACAGCCTTGGCACCCTGCCCTCGGTCAATGGTAAGTGTGACGAAAGATCCTTCGGTGCCTCGCAGCATATCCGCGGCCCGTTCGCTACCTACTTCGTTGACCATTTTCTGATCGACGGACATGATGCGATCGCCCTTTACCAGTCCTCCAATGTCAGCCGAACCGCCGCGAATGACGCTGACGATCTCAAGCTCATTTGAATGAGTTCTCAGCTCAACCCCAAGACCAACGAAATTGCCTTCGATTTGAGACATGGTTTCGGTGTACTGAGTGTTGGACATGAAAGCCGAATATGGATCCAGCGCGGAGATTGCACCACAGATGAACTCGTAAGTGACAGCCTGTGAGGGTAGTCCAATGCGTTGCTCGAGAGATCGAGCGATCGTATTGGCGAACTGATAAGCTTCCTGACGGGAGTTGACGATCGTTTGATCCGCAACAGCACGGTTTTGCATAATCTGGTTTTGAACCTGATCCGCGGTGATGTTGGGAAGGTGTTTGGCGCGGAAGTCCTTGGACAGCAACGCCACTTCCAGGCTGGTCAGACCGTAGCTGGCCAATTCCGCCCAATCGGGTTCATCAACGTAATAAGACTGAATCTTCAGCAGCACTTCGGCGTAGACGCTGGCGGCGGTCGCGCCGTCGGTGCCGTCCACGGATTGAATGAAGCTGGAATCGGAGTAGCGGCGGTCGAGATCAAAGTGAATTCGGCTGACGGCGCGTCGTGTTCTCAGCAGTTCGTTCTTGGGATTTAGTTTTAGAGCCGCTTGATAGACGCCTAACGCTTCGCCCCATCTTCCATCGGATTCCAAGGAACGACCATTTCGTAAGACACTTTCAATGTCTGACGCCGTCGTTTTCTGTACGTGGCTTTGAGCATTTGCAGTGGAGCTGGCTGTCGACATGATCAGGATCACGGCAATAACAGTAATCAAGATCCATTGAGTGGCGCGAGTTGCTGCATCGCTGAGCGTACGCAGTTGAAAATCCATAAAGTTGCTTTCCAAGTCAGGGCGACTTTCGTTCGCAACGTTGCCACTTTAATATGGGGAGCGAGGCAGACGCAGCGCAAAAGTCGATCAGGTGCCGGCCGATTAAGTGCAATCACATCACGCACTTAAAAAAATTAGGCCGGTTAAAAATAGACCACGTTTCCACCGCCGTCAAAAAAATTCGGGCTTCTTTTGACTGCGTGATCCATACAACCCATGGAAGCTCAGGCGGACTGGTCGGTCGCAACGGTCCGCTAAACAAAGCCGATCATAGGTTGGCTGGTGCATCCTTGCCGCACTCTTTACGAAAAACCAAATGAATGGTTCGACAAAAATTATAACCAATACGACCGCCACGCGTTAACCATCGGTGGGAGTTTTTTCCACGCCGGTGGAGCATCGACCTTCCGGGGAAGAGACCTCCGCGCATAAAAAAAAGCACCTCCAATGAGATGCTAAATTATCAATTTCAAAGTGTCCGTCGGAGGATACGATTGAAATAATATTTTTTCAAATGAGTCTGCAGCGAATTAATTGCTGACAGGT
Source organism: uncultured Pirellulaceae bacterium (assembly GCA_937942355.1). Taxonomy (GTDB): domain Bacteria; phylum Planctomycetota; class Planctomycetia; order Pirellulales; family Pirellulaceae; genus Mariniblastus. The sequence continues at coordinate 9,069 of CALDEW010000298.1, forward strand.
GTGTCCGTTGTCGATGGCGTATTGACAATGCCGAAAGGAAAGCGTGGTCGAGGGACTCTCTTTTTCTTTGGTTGGGGGCCGTTGCCAGCGGCGATTTGAGCCGCCTCCAAAGCTTTCGCCTCTGCCATCTCTTTGGCCGAGCGGCGTTTGCGGCGTTTGGGCTTCATGGCGGTCCACTCTTTGGTCAGCGCTTCGAAAACATCAGGAGATTCGTATCGAACGGCGTCTTTGCCATCGGGCATGGGGCCAACGAGCCCTTTGAAAATCGGCATCCCTCGGAGATCGAGATCGGTGCTGCAGTCGTCGATGCCGATCGCTTCGTGAATGGCTTCGATCGCTTCGAAATTTTCGAACTCTTTGGTTTTTTGACTGCCGTCAGATGCGGTGGTGATGACGCGAATGATCTTCTGAGACATACTGTGATCCCTGTTGCTAAATTGCTATCTCTTGCCGCCGCACAAAATGTGTGCGCTCGGCTGACAGCGTCCCCACCATCCAAGTTTGGGGATCCTCGATTCCTTCGATCACTGTGTACTTTTGAGGTTATCGGAATTTGCCAGCACAATGTGCAGTCACTGACTGCTATCTCGCAAGGCTTACTCAACCGGCACAACCGGACCGCAGTGATGTAGTGATGTAGGCCGTGTCAAGCCGATAGGCGCCGATACGGCTTGGCCGCGGCATGAGTGCATAGGGGCCGGTTCCCACCGGCCGTCTTAGGTAAAAGGTAAGGCGTGGCCGGTAGGAACCGGCCCTACGCACAATTTAGTCAGCGCATTTCATAGCGCACTGGAAACAGCATGGTTAGCAAGTAGACGATGGCGGCTGCGACGGCGCACAGGATGATCGCCAACATCATAACGGCCAACACTGGACTGATGAACTTCAGCACCGATACCGAAACGCTGATCGAATCGAACCCCAAGATGGAGACCAGCAACACAATTCCTCCCGCGATCGCTCCCAACAGCACCACACCATGACGTGCTCCGGCATAGTCGCTGCGGCTGGGTGCCATGTGACTGCCGACGCAGAGCGTCAGATATAGAAAGCACCAGAAACGTTTTGTCTGGAGATTCTGCGCGTGGAAAATTTGCTGAAACAGGGAGCCTGTTGCC
>CALDEW010000299.1 GCA_937942355.1 uncultured Pirellulaceae bacterium
ACTCGCTGGATTTTCTGGCTCACGTTCCAACAATTGAGCACTTGGATGTTTTCAATGGCAAAGGACCGACAAATATTGAAGCGCTAAAACAACTTCATGACCTCCGGACATTGAAAATTCAGATTGTCGATAACGCTACCCCTTACGATGAGGTGTTTATCAACAAGAGAAGGCTCGAATCTCTGTCCATTTATTTCCTAAAGAATATCGCAGCACTTGCACCGCTTCGAAACGCGCCACGTTTGTCTGATCTAACGATAGCCAATTCACAAATAGAGAATTTAAGAGGAATCGAGGACCTTCAACAACTCACCAGTCTGTCTCTGCCGAGCAACAATCACTTGGTCGACATCCGAGGAATTGAGGCACTTAAGAAGTTAGAACACTTTTCACTTTTCCATACCCCGGATGTTAGCGACCTCGCACCGATCGGCGAAATCGCTAACCTGAAAACACTGGACCTTACAGGCAGCACCGTTGCTGATTCACAGTTCATCAGCAAGTTACAGAAATTAGAGAAACTCGATTTATCGCTAACACAGTTAGACCATGGGCTCGTTAGCTTGAAGGACTTTCCGCTTTTGCACACGGTAAGACTAAACGATAGTGAAGGATTGCTAACATTAGATTCGTTAAATGGGCGTAACTTGCGCGGGACTGAAGTACTGTCGAACTGTAAAACGTTAACGTCACTCCGTGGATTGAACGCATCGTCAATCGTCAAAGATCTTTACTGTGACGGATGTATCGCGCTGCAAGATATCAGCACGATCAAGAAAGCAAAACACCTGAACAAATTGAACTTCGCGGGTTGCACAGCCTTGGAGGATATCAGTCCGCTTTTAAAAATCGACGCGGCAACGGACATCGATTTAACGGCCTGCCCAGCAATCAAGGACTTCAAAGCGTTGTCAGGCAAAAGTGCGTTGCAAAAATTCTGGCTCAGCAACAACACCTTCGTTGAAGAATTACCGTTGCTGGAATCCGCGGACTCGATCAAAAAGATCATGGTGACGGACTGTCCCAATTTGAGGACCATCTCGGGTTTCCATACGATGCAGGGACTCAATCATCTCGATCTTTCAGGTTGTCGTTCCCTCGAATCACTTTCAGGACTGGCCTCGATGCCCCTTTTACGTGACTTGAATGTCGCTGGATGTGATGCGACGTTGTATCTTGCGGCGCTCTCTGAGATGCCAAAACTGAGCGACTTATCGTTCTCGTGGGGTCAAGTGGAAGACTACTATCAAGATCTTCCTCCCTTGCCTGCTCTCAGAAATCTGACAATCGAAAACTACGACGGAAAAGTCGACTTAGGTTTTTTATCGCATTTGCCGAATCTGATTCACCTGACCTTAAAAAACTGTAAGAACCTAGATCAACTGGCTTGTCGAACAAAGTATTTGCGAATTCCCACCATCACCATCGTCGGCGGTGATTTTAAATCGTTCACGCCAAGTCCAGATTTTCCTGCGGCAGATGAACTGGTGCTGAGCGACTGCCCAAACCTTCAAGATGTTAATCGGGCTGGCGAACTTCCGGCGACGAAAATCAAGCTGTTCAACTGCCACGCAATTCAAGAACTTGCGTTTTCCGCTGACAGTCAAATCGAGCATTTGGCGGTTGAAACGTGTCGTGGTCTGAAATGGGTGGATCTGTCCGTGATGTCGTCGCTGCACAGTGTCGAGATCAATCATTGCGTGAATTTGGAGGTCGTTGAGGGGACCGATAATCTGGAAAACCTTCACTATATCAACCTGTACGGAAATCCAGCGCTGAGAAAAATCGGTCCGCTGAAGGATCTCCAATCCTTCAGCGGACTCGGATTGCAGCATTGTGTTGGCTTGAAAACGCTGGAGTTTGTCAATTGCGATGTGCTCACTTCGGTCACTGACACTTTAGTAGACACCGCACTTGAGAGAATTTCTTATACCGACTGCGACGCACTGGAAGAGCTAGAACACGACTGGGCTCCGGAGTCTTTGAGGCAAGTCAAAATCTCTGGCCCCCATAAAATCACTCAACAACAGATCAAGCAATTTAAAAATATGCGCCCCGAGGTTGAACTTATTTTCACCGCTGCTGAGTAATTTCACCAAGTCTATGAAACAACATACTTAAATCTCAGTGACTTCTTAAGATGAACAGTTCTCTTGAATGCGTCGGCCTTGTGTCAAATTAAGCCACTTCAGATCTCCAGTATTCGGGTTATGTATCGACAACGTATTTCTCGACAACTTAATACGCTGAGAACCGGAGACAGGCACGCAAAACAAGCGCTTCGCTTAGGCCAACGATATCGCTCGATAGATTAGTATCGATCAGCGAAAACTAGTGTTCCTTTAACTTGCAGTTGATTGAACCACTGCCAGCTTGCTCGGCCCCCCCATACCTGCCTTTGCCGTCGGCCATTTCTTTTTCGCGTCTTGGATCTTTCGATAGAGAATCCGCAGGCAAAACGATTGTTCAAAATGGACCTCGGTCAAAACTTTACTTAAAACAAACGAACCTTAGAATCGTTATGACCCGAAAACTCTGTGCAGCAATCTGAGTCTCCGTCATCCGAAAACTTACCCCAACATGCTAAATGGAATGTAGGTTTCCACGTGCTAAATCCCGGCGTATCGGGGTTCTGCACGTGCAATCACCCCTTGAGGCTGGCACGTTTGTGCGAGTTTTCGGATGCTTCCCTACCCAGAACCCAACTTTTCCAACGATGCGATCAGGCTCGATCCATTATGCGCTGCGCAGAATCAGTGCGCCGTTGCGGAAGCGTCTACCGAGGTCACGGTTAAACTCCCGCTGCCGCTTGCTACTGCGACTCATCTCCGAAAGTTCAATCAAGTTTCAGATAGCCACGACGCTCCGATTTCGGCAGAAGCAGGTTTTGAGAAACGTAATCGAGAATTCGCCGTCGGTCGGTATTGTGCTCACGAGGCGCTGAAACAAATCGGCATCACCGCAGAGGTCCCCGTCGACGTTGACCGCAGTCCCATCTGGCCCACCGGCACCGTCGGCTCCATCTCGCACAGCCATCACTACGCCTGGGC
>CALDEW010000300.1 GCA_937942355.1 uncultured Pirellulaceae bacterium
TGGTGATCCGAGCCAAGAGCCACGCCGCCGTTGAAGAGGCTTGCGAATACAGTCGTTGCCCTATCATCAACGGGCTGACCGATGTTTCGCATCCGTGCCAAGCGTTCGCGGATATGCTGACGATTGAGGAACACACGGCGGAATTGGCTAATTCGAAAGTTGCATTTTTGGGCGATGGAAATAACGTCGCTTACAGCCTGGCCATTATCTGCAGCCGGTTGGGCGTCGAGTTCTCATTGGGAGCGCCAGAGAAGTACCAGTTTGACGCGGCGTTCGTGAAAGACCTGAACGATTCCGCCGGCAAGGAGTTGGTGAAGCAGTTTGATGATCCCGTTGCGGCGGCCAAGGACGCTGAATTTGTCTACACCGATGTTTGGACCAGCATGGGACAGGAGGCCGAATCGAAACAGCGGTTGGCGGATCTTGGTGATTACCAAGTCAACGAGGCACTGATGAAGCACGCGCGTGGCGATGCAAAGTTCCTTCATTGTTTGCCCGCACGGCGCGGCGAAGAGGTGACCACCGAAGTCATCGAAAGCGGCGGCAGCCTCATCGTCGAAGAAGCCGAAAACCGTTTGCACGCCCAAAAGGGATTGGTGGTTTGGTTGTTAAAAGAAGCCAAAGAGTAAGCGTAGCTATGCTCGCCAGAGCGTGGACGTCTAAAAAAGACTCAAATACGAGGGCATCTCCCGAACCACCCGCATCCACCGTCTGGCGACGGTAGCTACGAAAACACTCAACTCGATGGCACCGAAATTGAGACATCTGAACCGTAAAAGGTGAATGCCTCGTTGCGACAGGAAATCCATCGAGTAAAATACTCTGCTCAAGAATGCTAACAAAACCAATCATTCCCTTATTTTTATAACGAAAAATAGACGATGGACATCAAATCCGCTGACCAATGCAAGTACGATATCCTCTCACTCGGCGAAGTCATGATCCGCCTCGACCCGCGCGAAGGCCGCGTTCGGACCGCGCGATCGTTTGATGTTTGGGAAGGTGGCGGCGAGTATAACGTGGCGCGTGGATTACGGCGCTGTTTTGGTCTGCGAGGCGGTTTGGTTTCTGCGTTTGCGAAAAACGATGTGGGACTGTTGCTGGAGAATTTGATTCTCACCGGTGGCGTGGACATGAGCTACTGCAAGTGGTTTGACTACGATGGCTGCGGTCGATCGGTACGCAACGGTCTCAATTTTACCGAACGTGGACACGGCATTCGCGCCGCTTTGGGAGTACCCGATCGAGGTCACACGGCGGCGTCACAGCTCAAGCCGGGCGACATCGACTGGGACAAAATTTTTGGCGAAGACGGCGTACGTTGGTTCCACACCGGCGGCATCTACGCGGCACTTTCGGATACAACACCCGGCGTTATCGAAGAAGCCCTCAAGTGTGCTAAAAAACACGGCACGATTACCTCTTACGATTTGAATTACCGCCCGTCGCTGTGGAAAGATTACGGCGGCAAAGAGAATTGCCAAAAGATCAATCGCTCACTGGCTCCCTTTGTCGATGTGATGATCGGCAACGAGGAGGACTTCACAGCTTGTTTGGGGCTGCACGTCGAGGGTCTTGAGGAAGAGATGAAAGAGCTGCCGATTGAAGGCTACAAAAAAATGATCGCTCAAGCGATTAAGGATTTCCCCAACTTCCAAGCGATGGCCACGACATTGCGGACCGTGAAGACGGCGACGATCAATGACTGGGGCGCGTTGTGCTGGAAAGATGGCGAACTTCACCAAGCCATCCACCGCGAAAACCTAGAGATCTTTGATCGCGTTGGTGGCGGCGATAGTTTCGCGTCGGGGCTCATCTACGGTTTCCTCACAACCGGCGACGCTGAAAAAGCCGTCAACTACGGCGCGGCTCACGGAGCCCTCGCGATGACGACCGCCGGCGATACAACGATGGCGTCGCTGGAAGAAGTTGAATCTGTGATCGCCGGTGGTAGTGCTCGCGTAAAGCGGTAACGAACCAAGGATGTTTGCATGCTCCGGGCGGGATCTGAGGCCAGAAGCGGCAGTCGCTTAAAATTAGCTGTCCCTTTTGGTTTTACATTTTGTTGCCTTTCGGTCTCCGAAAGTGCACTTGGTACGCGATCGCGCGCGACGGCGCTTGAGTGTTCTTTCGGAGACCGAAAGACAACGATGCTCCAATCCCTTTTTTGCGCTTGCCGGTCCCAAGCCGATTGATTGTGTTTGGCGATGGCGTCCAGCGCTGGATTGGTTGAAGAGTCCATGATCATTTTTCCTGCAAATCGTTCGTCAAAGCAACTCGTGTTGACATTATGACGTAATCTTCAAAAGATTGCCTGTCGTCGTATCCCCGATCCTAACGGTTTGCAGGCGACTCAGTTCACTCTTTGGATAATTTCATGATTCGTTTCTTGCCGCGCCCCGTTGTAATCTTGGTTGCGATCGTTGCGCTGTATTTCTTCTCGGCTCAGCCTCCCGCAAGCACTTACGTAGCCGCGGCTCAGATTAACCAAGCCGGTGATGCTGATGAGCTGAACTTTTCGGACTACATGACCAATCCGCTCAGCTCCAGAGACATGGCGATGGCCGAAGGGTTAGGCGGATCGGTCTCGATCGCCGAATGGTTGGGGCCGCTGGCACCGATCGCAATTTCTCCCTTCTTCGGCATCACGCTGCTGGCGGGAATTTCGCAGTTCGGTTCGGAATCGCTGCCGTTCAACCAATTTATCAGCAACAACCCCATCCTTAGTAACCCTGCTACGTTTTGGATCTTCTTGGTGCTGACGATCCTGACCTCTTTGCCTCGATTTACCAAAGTCAGCAAACCGGCGGCTCAAGCGATCGATCAACTGGAAACCTACTCCGCGATTATCACCATCGTCTTGTTGCGTGTTTTGGCTTCATCGGGCGAAGGGGTGGGCGCCGAAGAAGTGGGACCGATTGTGATGCAGGCGGGAATATTTGCGTTTTCGGCTGACGTATTGATGAGCATCGCCGCGATCATCAACATCATCGTGATCAACACGATCAAATTCTTCTTTGAAGTATCGGTGTGGCTGATTCCGTTTCCGATGGTGGACGCCGCATTAGAAGTCGCCAACAAATCGGCCTGTGCCGCGCTGATGGGCGTTTACGCCTACAATCCGACATTGGCGACGATTCTCAATCTACTGATATTTGTGGCATGCTTGTTTGCGTTCCGCTGGGTTAATCGCCGCACGACTTACCTGCGGAGGCTGCTGTTCGATCCGATCTGGACCATGATCAGTCCCGGTTATGCCGTGCCCCAAAATAGCTTGACCGTGTTCCCTCAGCAATCCTTGGGCCCTTTTAAACCGAAGACGAAACTGGTGATGCAGCCGACCGACGAAGGTTGGACGCTGACGCAGCACCGAATTCTTTTGCCAGCGAAGTCGATAACACTAACATCCGATTCCGGTCGCATGACGATCACCAAAGGGTTGATCGCGAATC
>CALDEW010000301.1 GCA_937942355.1 uncultured Pirellulaceae bacterium
GTGTTTAATCACGTCCCATCCCGCGTTGGAGGTCAGAACCTCAGGCGAATCGGGAACGAATGTAACTTGTTCGGGGACTACTTCTTTCACCAGATCCAAAAAATCGCGCGAAGGATAGCCTTCGATATTAAACTCGGTGGTGACGACTTCTTTCAAAGCATGGACATCGGATCTTCGAATGTGCCGTTGGTCAGGCCGAGGGTGAATCGTGATTCCCTGCGCTCCGTAAGATTGAATCTGCTGCGTCCAAGCAATCACGTCGGGATTGTCACCGCCACGGGCGTTGCGCAAAGTTGCGAGTTTGTTGATGTTTACGCTGAGTCGAGTCATGGAAGTTAGTTGCTTTACGATTGGTCTTTGAACAAAATCATGCAGAGGTTGCTGATTTTTGGGAAACGATGACGCCTTGATTGTCAGCATGAGTGATGTCGATGAGGCAATCAGATCCAAATCGCTTCTTCAAATTTGCAATTGCGGGCTGGAGATGTTCCGCGCTTTGCCCAATCACAAACACTGACGGTCCCCAAGATGTTTGCCCTGCCGCTTGAACGTTGGAGTCCTGAACGGTCTCGATAACGGTATTGATCGCTTCACTGGCGTAGGGGCCGCCTTGGATTTCTGCAAAATACTCTCCACTGCGGCGACCGAACTCGCTCACGGCGGCAGCAAAGCGCTGATAATTCTCTTCCAGAATTCCGGGCACCATTTGTTGCGATACCAATGTCTTCATGTGAAGGAGCTGCTTCTGAGAGGTTGGCGTTAATCTATCGAACGCTTCCTTTTCCGGGGTCCCATGAAGCCCCGCCGATGGCAAGGATTTTTTGGAATGTGGTTCCTTTACTCTGACAATTGCAATCGGCCAATGTTCGGGAAAATCCACTCGCAAATCTATCGGGGAAACCCGCTCTTCGGAGGTTTTGCCTCGGTCGACAATCAATCCCCCCTCGAAGCAGCCGTAAGTTCCGATCGCAGACCGCGCCGCGCGCCCCAAGCCGATCGCGAGTTCGTCGGGCTTTGGCATCGTTAATCCAAAATAGCGCTGAAGCACGATCCCCGTCGCCATCGCCAACTGAGTGCCGGAGCCCAATCCACTATGACGTGGTGTTGCCTCGAGAATGTCCAGTTGCACCGGCAGGTTTTCTATTTTTTTCTTGAAATCTGAAGGAAGATCGCCGCCAAAACGCTCAAACCATCTTTGGGTGATCTTGCGCACCGCGCCGCTTCTTTCGCTGTCGCTGGTTTCGCAGTTCACGATACCTTCAGAATTATCTGTGACATGAAATTTGTCAGCAGGTGAAGCGGATATCACCGTCCGAAAAGCCGCCGTCATCAATCCTACTCCGCCGAAAGAGCGTTCGACTTCATGGCCAACCGCGAACAACCCGAAGTGCAGGCGACTGGGAGTGGATACGGATAATTTCATAAGTGTTATAGAACAGTTAAGCGTCACGCAAAATCTGACAAATAAATTCGAATAATTTTTATACCGAAAGAATACAACGAGAGAGCGGTGCTGGGAAGCCAGCACAAGCGCGTAGACCGGCGATTGATTTGCTCAAACTGGCGAAAATCAATTTGCAAGAGGTCGGTTTTACAGGCATAATATAGAAACAGTCTTCGTTTCATTTGCGTCACTTCCATTCGTATTGAAATACCAAGCAAGACAAAATTTGTCTCGTGGTTTTGCCGATAGGACGCCGCAATGAATTCTCAAAAATTGCGTTTGGAAACCGTCAAGCCTGCTGTTCCCTCTACCGATGCCGGACCGCAAGTAGCAGTAGTGACGCAGCACGGCTTCAACATTCGCTCTCGCCAGACAGAGTCTCGCAAATCTGGCTACCGTCGAAAACGCAGACGCGGGCCCAACGAGGAATTTCGTGTCCAAGAATCTGCGGGGAGCAACAAACCAAAAAGTTGGCTCAGTCGCTTGCTCTCGGGTTGGATGTTCAGCTTGCTGATGCACTGCTTGCTATTGCTGTGGTTGGGAAGCTTCATCACCAGCTTCGAATCCGAGGGTCCGCTGACGTTGAACTTCAGCACCGTTAGCGACGAAATCAACGACGAAATTCAGATTGACATGTCTCCGATGGAGTTGGATCCGGTTTTCGAAAATGCGGACGCCGGCGGTGCCTTGGATTCAGAGGTCGTCGAACCAGATCCAACTCCAGTCTTGGGAGACGCATTACAGCCGGTCATTCCTCTGGTTTTGCCTGAACCCATGTTTTTAGATCAGCTATTTGAGCCATCGTCGGATACTTCCATGTTTGATCCCGTCAACATGGGAACGGTTGGATTGGACGAGGCAAAGGGAGTTGGAAAGAAGAAGGGCAGTGGAAAAGCGACCGGCGTCAAGTTCTTCGGCGTAGAATCGGCGGGCAACAAGTTTGTATTTGTAGTCGACTGTTCTGGGTCGATGGGGGACGAGCGCCGCTACCAGCGGGCCGTTTACGAGCTGACGCGTTCGATGGACATGCTTCGAACCAGTCATCAGTTCTTGGTCATCCTCTACAACTCCGCGACTTATCCTATGCTGGACATGAACGAAGATAATCTTCGTATGCTCCCGGCAACCAACACCAACAAAAAACGGGTAACCGATTGGCTTAAGGCTCAGCAACCGCAGGCCCTGACGCTACCAATGATTGCGATGAAGATGTCTCTAAGCTTGAAGCCAAGCTCTGTCTACTTTCTATCAGACGGAGAGTTTTTCGACCGCACGATCCCAATGCTGAATAAACACAACGTTGACGATCGCTCAACGGGAGCGACCAAAATCCCGATCAATACGATCACACTTGGATCGACGGGTATGGGAGCTCCGATGATGAAATATATTGCGGAAGAAAGCGGCGGTCGGTTCCGCTGGGTGCAGTGAGATTGTCTGAAGCAAGTAAAGCTACGACCAAATCAGGGCTGACAAAGATCTCAGCGACAAACATCTTAGCTGATAAAAAAAGGGCGAAACAAAGTTCGCCCTGTCGATTTAGATTAACTCTGCAAAGCTGAACAGAAGAGAGAACTAAGATAGCCCCAAGTTCTTCTTTTCGTCTGCCCAGAACTTCGTTGTCGCCGCCGCACCTTCGGCTTCAGGGATTGCGTCGCTGTGGACATCAAACCAGTTGTCATCAAATTGGATGAAGCCATGCTTGCCCTTGACCTGCGAGTTCTTAATCGCTTGGCGAGCCGTCAACGCGATGGTCGCATCCGCCAAAGCAACGGGGCCATTGCAACGCGGCTGATTTTCTGGATCGCCGGACTGGATGCACCACGCCCAGTGTTCGATTTGTTCTTTGTACCCACGGCTGACAGGGCCCGATTGAGCCGCCTTGGCCGGCGCGGCGTCAGTGCTGGTAGTGGTGTCTAAAACGGCAACGCTGCCTTTCTTCTTCACGCCAGCCTTCCAACCGGGTCCTTTGGTCGAGTAGAGCAGGACTTCTTTCTCTTTGTCCAGCACCAACGTGCCTTTGCTGCCCATGACAACTTCTCCATAGCCGCCGAAGCCATTACCGTTGATCGAAGAATACGTGACAACCACCTTCTTGTTGTCTGCCTCTTCATAGGACGGAATACCTCCGGGATACTTATCGCCATAAGCATTGATCGGATCATTGAATCCGGTCTTAAAGTCGTCATCGTAACCTTGACCGGGAAATTCAAAGGTACAGTAAACATGATCAGCCGCGTCACGATCTTGAGGGAACACATGGCGACCGCCAGTGGCGTGAACCGTTAACGGATGCACGTGCTTGCCTTTCTCACGTGACAACGCCGAAATGAAGATACTGGCAGCATCAAGTTGGTGGCTGCCCAGTTCGGCCATTAGACCTCCACCGGTGCGATCCCAAAGACGCCAACGAATTAACTCTTCCAGAGCACTTCGGCTGCGATTGGCATAGACATCTGAACGTGCTTGGTAACCAAACTTCTCTGCAGGCACATCTTTGTCGCGCACCATTTGAGTCCACTGGTCGATCTTGCGTCCGAGATCCAAACGATCATCTTGGCTAATGCCTTTTGAATTGTAGGCCGCGATCAGTTTATCCAACTGGGTCTGGATTTTGTCAATGAACTTACCATCGGCTGCGTATTCACCACCGGGAATGGGCAGCGCCCATGAGTCGGCGCCCGGAAGATTATTGCGATGCCACTGGGCGCGAATGTGGTGAAGTTCGCCCAGCAATCCCCACTGAATGAGGTTAACGGCATTGTCGTAAAGAATGCTGTAGTGGCGTTGGTGACCAATCGCCATCTTCATGTTTTGTTCTTCGGCAACCCGCGACATGAGTTTGCACTGTGCAACGTTGTGAGCCATCAGTTTTTCGCACAGAACGTGTTTGCCATTTTGCATCGCGGCGACAGCGATGGGAGCATGCAAAAACAGCGGCGTGGCAATGATCACAGCGTCAATGTTGGGATCTTGAACAGCTTCCTTCCAATCCTCATAGATTTTGACGTTGCTCCTAGCCTCATCCTCAGATTTCCACCCATAAACATCCATCAAACCCGCGCGTACTTTCTTGGCATTGGCAGAAGACCAATCACCATGAAACGCACGATGAATGCTTGAGGGGCGAATGTCACAAATTGAAGTGACCGTCACGTACTCAGGATTGATCGCACCAATGAGCACGTTGCCTTCGTCACCGGTACCAATGACACAAACTCGCACAGGTTCCGACGGGCGACCGTAACCATAATACATTGCACCGGCCCCCGCAGCCGCAACACCACCAGCAGCAATCGAACGGGTTAGGAAACCGCGGCGGTTGTACTTATCGTGCGCAGTAACGGCTGAGTAATAGTTCTCTTGCCCATTGGCTCTTTCTTCAGGTGTCAGATTGTTCATGATTATCTTTCGAGTTCAACTTTGAATTTGTGTCGTTTGTTCAGGGAAGGAGACGGAACATTCGGGTTGTTCAAACAGTGGCTTCAGCCGTTGTGTCCTTGCTTGCAGCGCTTGCCAGGAAGAAATCTAAGCCTCCCATACGGCCCGCACAGGTTGCGAAAATGACCAATAATGCGGCGAGTTCTATCCAGTAAAAGTAAGTCGGAGCGGTGCCAGGGATCCAAAACGGCTGCGTCAAAACCACTGAGATCAAGAAAATCGCAGCCGCCCCAGAAGCTAACCGTGTAAACAGGCCCAGAATCAACAGCACGCCCACAATCGTATCGAACCAAGGAATTACTTTATTGATGATCTTCAATTGACTGTAGGGCTGATCGAAGGGGCGGTGAGCCTTGATCGTTCCGAATTTATCTGCCTGTTCCTTCACGGCTAGGTCATTGAGGCGTCCCTCATAGGCCGTCCACATCCCGTCAATCTCTTGCTTCCAACCGTAGAGTTTTTTCTGTCGGTCACTCTTGATCGTGCCGACTTGATATCGCAACGAATCTACATAGAGCGCAACGGACGCTTTATTTTCACCGTCTCGCGCAAATCCATCTTCACGATTTTCGGTGCCATAGTGAGCAACCAGGTCAACTTGATTGTTTTGCAACCAAGTCGCCAGCTCTTGTTTAGCATCATTGAGAATCTCGCCTGCATCAGCCGTCTGCGAACGGATCTTCTTGATCTTTTGTTCGGCAACAGCTCTTTCGACTTCTAGATCTTTTGTCGGTTCACTTTGGGTTTGGAGCTTCTTAATCTCTTCGGCCAATACTTCCCGCTGCTGCTTCAACCCATCCACGAGTTCTGGATCACCGAAGCGGTAATGGCTGGCAGTGCGATGCATGAAATCTTCCCAGATCGCGTGCGTCAGTTCAGGATTGAGCTTCACCGATTCAGGACCTGCGGCCATTTCGTCGATCTCAACTCCAAACCGTTTTTTACCGTCTGGATCGTCCAGCATGGCTTTAAATTGCGGAGCCAATGGTCCTTTGGCAGACTGTAGAAAGCCTCCAGCATCGAATCCGTTCTTGAGCTTATACGTCCCTTCTTTGAAGAAATGGAATCCAACAACGAATCGCAAAAGCACTAACGCTATGAATGTGATCACAAGATGAAAACGATTAAGTTGCAAGGTTATCTTCCCAATAAAACGACGAGGACGATTCAATCAGCAGCAGTTCAAAGGCAACCGAATTGTGTCAGGTTTGCGGCGCAAGGACAAATACAAACAGAACAGATGTTTCCAAAAGCTCTGGAACCCGTCTTCATTTTATTCAACTGCGAAAAATGAAGAGGGTTTCTAAAAGATTGATGGATAGTGACAAAACGTCACACCAATTGGGCTGTTTGAGCCAAATATCATCGTTGTACAAAAATTGTATTCTCGACTAAGCGATGGAATCTTAAGATTTAAAGCCTGTCCATTCGCTGTTTAATCAGTTCGCGTTGTCGAGGCGGAAGCTTATCGTAGT